>JAEZSJ010000396.1 GCA_023443985.1 Verrucomicrobiota bacterium
CAGCAGGATCTTCACCGGGAAGGCCTCGACAGCCGGAGGGGGCGCCGGTGGCTCCGGCGGGGGCGTCACTGGCGGAGCCGGCGGAGCGCCGGTCCCGGCCGGGGCTGCATCGTCGCCGCCGCATCCGCTCGCCAAACACAATACCAGCGCGCAAAGCACGCTCCCCAGCCGCCGTCCGATCAGGTGTCCCATCCCAGACATCTATCATGGAACAACGGTCTGGAGGGCAGGAACAGGATGGACGGTCGGGATCGCGAGCGAAGGCGGACAGGCGGCCCGCCACCGGGCGGCCCGGTGCGCGTCAATTGCTCGCGGACACGGCAGCGGTCGGCCGTATCCGCGATTCCCTATTTGCCGGGCGGGCGGCGGGCTCAGGCCAGGTACAGCAGCTTGCTCGCGAACTCCGGGTCGCTCGTGAGCTGCACGCCGAGCTTGCGCAGGCCGGCCGCGTCGCCCGGGCTCGGGATGTGCGTGAGATGCACATCGCAGCCGTTGAGCTCCTTGAGCTGGTCGATCGCCATCGCGGCCGCGTGGTTCATCGTGGCGCTGATGCTCAGCGCGATGAGGGTCTCCTCGAGGTCGAGGCTCATGACCTTGCCCTTGAGGACGTCCTTTTTGAAATGTGTCAGGGAGGTCGTTACGATGGGCGGCAGCAGATGGATGTTGTCCGGGATCTCCGCCAGCAGCTTCACGGCGTTGAGCACGAGGCTCGCGGCGGCGTGCATGTGGGGAGAGTTCTTGCCGGTCACGATGCGGCCGTCCTTGAGCTCGATCGCGGCGGCGCAGCAGATGCCGTCGCGGCCCTTGCCGGCCTCCCGCCCGAGGCGCGCGGCCTCGTGGGCGGCGGCGACGACCTTGCGGTCCTTGGTCGAGAGCCCGTGGGCATTGAGCAGCAGCTCGACCCGTTGCACCGTCTCCTTGTCGACCAGGCCCATCGCGTATTCGCACGCGTAGTTGTAGTAGCGGCGGATGATCTCCTGCCGACCCGCCTCACGGCAGGCCTCGTCGTCTACGATGCCGAAGCCGGCGCGGTTCACGCCCATGTCCGTGGGCGACTTGTAGAACGACGACTCGCCGGTGATGCGCTCGATGATGCGCCGCAGCAACGGGAACGCCTCGAGGTCGCGGTTGTAGTTCACCGCCGGCTGGCCGTACGCCTCGAGGTGGAAATGGTCGATGAGGTTGACGTCCTTGAGCTCGGCCGTGGCCGCCTCGTAGGCGACGTTCACCTCGTGCTTGAGCGGGAGGTTCCAGATCGGGAAGGTCTCGAACTTCGCGTAGTGCGCCTTCACGCCGCGCTTGTGCTCATGGTAGAGCTGGCTGAGGCAGGTCGCCAGCTTGCCGCTGCCCGGCCCGGGCCCGGTGATGACGACGATCGGCCGCTCGGTCTCGATGCAGGGGTTGGCCCCGTAGCCGGCCTCGCTCACAATGGTGTCGACATCCGCCGGATACCCCCGCGTCGCGCGGTGCGTGTAGACGCGCACGCCGCGCCGCTCGAGCCGGTTCTTGAAGGCGACCGCCGCCGGTTGCTCGTCGAACCGCGTGATCACGACCGCCCGTACGACCACGTTCCACTCCCGCAGGTCGTCGATGGTCTTGAGGGTGTCGGTGTCGTACGTGATGCCGAAGTCCGCGCGCATCTTCTTCTTCTCGATGTCGCCGGCGTAGATGCAGATCACCACCTCGGCCTGGTCGCGCAGCTTCTGCAGCAGCTGCATCTTCACATTGGGGTGGAAGCCCGGCAGCACGCGCGAGGCGTGGTAGTCGAACAGCAGTTTGCCGCCGAACTCGAGGTAGAGCTTGCTGTTGAAACCTTTGACGCGCTCGAGGATCGCGGCGCTCTGTTGTTCCAGATAACGTTCGTTGTCGAAGCCGGTGCGGGGAGCCATGGGAATGCGTCGGATTCGCTCATGTCGGCCCTGCCCCGGCAACGACGAAACGAGGTCGTGCACCACCGCGCCGCGCTGGCAGAGTCGTTCAGCGCCGTACGCGGGCGCCGCCGAGGCCCGCGAGCACCAACAGGCAGAAGCCCCAGCCGAACGCCCCGCCGCCGCCACCAGCGCCTTTGCTGTCCGATGGGGAGTTCGCCGGCGGTGATGTCGGCTCGGATAACCCGTCCCCTGCCCCGCCGTGTGCCCTTGCCCCCGGTTTCTCGGTCCCCGGCTGGCGCGGGATCGTGCAAACACCCGCCAATCCCGCGGCCACGAACAATAACACAGCCCATCCACCACGGCCCATCGTTTGCATGCGCATGCACCCTGCCGGACCCGCGCGATCCCGCCACGGGTCTTGGATGAACGGGTGAACCGGCGCGCGCCGGCTACTCCGCCGAACCGGGGAACGGGCGGGGTGCTGGGGCCACTCCCCGAGCGGGCCCTTTGTCCGTGGTTGGAGTATCCTTACATTCCGCCCGTCGCGGGGACGGGCGGACGGCCGACCGCCCTGCTAGGCCGCCAGTTTCCGGGCCAGCCACGCGAGGTTGTCGGCGAACCGGTCGATGGTCGCGAGCGCCTCGGCGTCGTCGTTGACCGCGCCCGGGTCGCGCGCCAACGCGACGTTCCAATACGTCGAGCCGGGCACGATCAGGTCGTTGATCGTGTACCAGAGCAGCAGCTGGGCGTACGTGAAGTTGTGGCCGGCCCGGCGCGCCACTGCGATCGGCCCGCCGATCTTGCGCGAGAACAGCTGTCCGTTCGAACGGGACACGTATCCGGCGCGGTCGAGCAGCGCCATCATCTCGGGGGTTGCCGAGCCGAAGTACACCGGCGACCCCACCACGATGATGTCGGCGCGCACCATCTTCTCGAAAATCGGGCCGAAATCGTCGCCCGCCTGGCCGGGGCAGCTCTCGTCCTTCGACTCCCGGCAGCCGCCGCACGCTGCGCAGCCGTGGATCGTCTTGCCGGAGAGCAACTCGAGTTCGCCGGGCACGCCGTGGCTCGCGAGCCGATCGAGGCAACGCCGCAGCAGCGTTTCGGTGTTTCCGTGGCGGCGGGGACTGCCGCAGATGGCGAGGGCGGTGGGCATGCCCCCTGTTCTGGCGCAACCAGCACCGGCGGGAAGGCGAAAATCCGGCGCCTGCCTCCCTTCCCCGCCGTGGGCGAAGTAACACATTGTGTTACAAACGCCCGGAATATGAATACGGCTTGCGCTCCTCTTCCGTGCCAGCGGGGTGGGCCGCGCCGGCGCCGCTTCGGCATCCCGGGGCGCAGCGCCGCTCGGGGCTCGCCCCGCCCGCCTCGCCGGGTACGATCGCCGCGATGTCCGCACCGTTCGACCTTTCGCTGTATCTCGTCACCGATCCGGAGATGACCGCCCGCCGTGGCCTGCTCGACACCGTGCGCGAGGCGGTGGCCGGCGGGGTGACCATCGTCCAGCTCCGCGACAAGACGAGCCCGGCGCGGACGATGGCCGAGGCCGGGCGGGCTCTGCTCGCGCTGCTTCGTCCGCTCGGCGTGCCGCTGGTCGTGAACGACCGGATCGATGTCGCGCATGCGATCGGCGCCGCTGGCGTACACGTCGGTCAGGGCGACCTGCCTCCCGCCGCCGCGCGCGCGATCCTCGGCCCGCAGGCGATCATCGGACTATCCATCACCGACCAAGCGGAGCTCCCGACGGTGGACGGGGCCGTCGACTACGTCGGGCTCGGCCCGCTCTTCCCAACCGGCACGAAGACCGATGCCGCGCCCGCGCTCGGCGAGACGGCATTTCGCACGATCCGCGGGCGCCTGGCGCAGCCCGTGGTGGCAATCGGTGGCATCACTCTGGCCAACGTGCCGCGCACGCTTGCCGCGGGTGCCGACGGTGTCGCCGTCGTCTCGGCGATCTGCGCGGCGCCCGACCCGCGCGCGGCGGCGCAGGCGTTGCGCACCGCGATCGCCTCGGCCCGCCTGCGGTGCTGACGCGCTCCGGCGTTGCGCCCGTGCGCGTCCGCCTTCTCGATTCGTACCCATGACCGAGCCCACTGCTCCGCTCCCCGACTGGAAGCCCGAACTCGATGCGATCGTCGGCGCCCGCCATGGTGGCGCCGCCGCGGCGCTGCTTCCCCGGCTGCGCGCTCTCGACTCTCGGTTTCCCAATACACCGGAGATCCTCCACCAGATCGGGTGGACCTGCGAGGTGCTCGGCCGGCAGCGCGACGCCGCGACCGCCTACGAGCGCGCGATCGCGCTCGGTCTTCCGCCGAACGAGCTCTCCGCGGCGTTTCTCGGGCTGGGTTCCTCCCTCCGCTGCCTGGGCGAATATGCGCGCGCGGAACAGGTGCTCTCGCAGGCGCGCCTCCAGTTTCCGGATCAACGGGAGTTCGAGGTGTTTCTCGCGATGACCCTCCACAACCTCGGCCGCCACGCCGAGGCGATGCAACTCCTGCTGACCACGCTGATCGAGACCGCCGACGACGTCGGCATCGCGGCGCATCAGCGCACGATTCGTTTCCACGCCGCCCAACTCGACCGCAAATGGGACTGACCTCGGGTGACTCCGGTCACGCCGCGGTGAGGAAGGTCGGCTCCGCAGGCGGCTGGTTGGCCGCCACGTAGGCCGCGGCGACGAACGACGCGAACCCGCGATCGGGCGCAGCGTTCGCCGACTCCCGGCTGGCGGGCTCGATCTCTTCGGCTGGCGACATCGTTTGCGCGCCGTCCTCCGCCTCGCCACCCTGCTCCGCTTGTTGCTGCTCCCGCAGTTCCACCTGCGCCGCCGCCATCGCCTGCGCGGCCGCGGCCGCCACCGCCCGGTCCTGGGCGGAGGGGTCGGCGGGGGCCAACGCGGCGGCACGTACGGTCGCCATCTTCGCGATCGTCGCCGCCGGATCTCTCTCGGCCGCGGTGTCGATCGAGACCTCGCCACCCACCGCGTACTGCCTGCCGTCGGGGCCGGTGGTGTAGCTGTAGCTCGCGGCCCCGCGCACATACCGGCCACCCACCGCGACGTGCGCGGCTTCGTGCGCCCGCACGGCTGTGTCGGTGGCCTTGAGTTCAGCGACGACTGCGGCGGTGCGGGCGTCCTGGTCCGCCGCGTCGGTGATCGAGACTACGGGTTTCTCCGCTTCGGTGGTCTTGGCCGCGGCGCCGGCGTCGTCCACCATCTGCGATAGACGAGGCTGACCGCGGTCCGATCGCGCGCGGCCGGCGGAGTTGCCCGTCGCGTCCTCGGGAAGTTTGCCGACGGGCGTGGACGGCCCAGCGGCCGAGCCGAAACTGGCTCGGTCGACCGGAAACGCGAGGCGCTCACCGACTCGAAGCATCGTCGGGAAGCTAGGCGAGGACCGGGCTGGCGGCAAATCCCGCGCGCGGCGGAAACACTCCAACCCGGCTCAGTCGCGATCGCCGAAGCGCAGGTCCACCATGAGGTCGGCGGCGATCTTCTCCAGGTCCGCCCGCATCGCGGCCATGTCGGCAGAGGCGGGCACGAGCAACGAGGCCCGGGCTTGGAACAACGTGCCGCCGGCCATCGGCGCCTCCACGCACTCGGTGGTGAGCTCCTCGACATTCACCCGGTGTGCCGCGAGCACGCGAGTCACCAGATGGACGATACCGGGACGGTCCTGTCCCACGAGCTCCAGTCCCACGGCACGACCGGGCATCGCCGGAGCGATCGGCTCCGCCGGGTCGTTGGCCACGGCGACCGCCAATCCTTGGGCGCCCAGCGCCGAGAGCGCGGCGCGAACCGCACCCTCGCTGCCGGCGGGGATGGCGACCCGCGCGATGCCCGCGAATTGTCCGCCGAGCCGCGCCATCCGGCTTTCGAGCCAGTTTCCGTCGTGGGCGGCGACGAGTTGCGCCACCGTTTCCACCAGGCCGGGGCGATCCGCGCCGACGAGCGTCAGGACGAGCGAGGTATTCATCGGCACCTACGTAACGACAGACCGGGACGGGGCAAGCCGGCCGGAGTGTCGCGGCGCGCCGGCCGGCTACTCGCTCCACCCGCCGCGGCGGTCGGCCTTCCGCTTTGCGCGGTGCTTCTTTCCGGCAAGCATGCGTGCCTTCTGCGCGCGGGAGCGTTGGCGGTTTCGCCGCCGCTCGAGCTCCCGTTCATCGCGCGCAGCGGCCACGGCCGCGCGTTGCCGCTCCTCGAGACGCCCGGCCAGTTCCGTCCAGGCGAGCTCGCGATTGCGCGTCTGCGAACGCTCCCGCTGCATCCGCACCTCCACGCCGGAAGGGCGGTGGCGCAACTGCACGGTCGACGAGGTTTTGTTGACCTTCTGGCCGCCCGGACCGCTGCCGAGGATGAAGCGCTCGTCGCAATCCGCCACCCGCACGCCGAGTGCGACCAGCCGCGCGGCCAGCGTCGGGTCGGGCAGGAAGTCGAACTCGTTGGGCGCGTTCACGTTGTTCGTGAAACTAAAGTTTCCCTTCGCGGTCAATTCCCCCCAATCTCCGCCACCCTAGACGCATGAATCCCGGACAAGCCTGGACCCACAAACTGCGCAGTGAAATCGGCAAGGCCGTCATCGGACAGGACGCCGTCGTCGAGCGCCTGCTCGTCGCCCTGCTCGCCAACGGCCACGTGCTCCTCGAGGGCATGCCCGGCCTGGCGAAGACGCTCCTCGTCCGCAGCCTCGGGCGCGCGTTGGGCGTGCAGTTCGAGCGCATCCAGTTCACCCCCGATCTGCTCCCGAGCGATGTGGTGGGCACGATGATCTTCCAGCCCCGGGATGGTCAGTTCACCGTCCACAAGGGCCCCGTGTTCGCCAACCTCCTCCTCGCCGACGAGATCAACCGCGCCCCGGCGAAGGTGCAGAGCGCGCTGCTTGAGGCCATGCAGGAGCGCCAGGTCACCATCGGCGGCACCTCGCACAAGCTGCCCGCCCCGTTCTTCGTCATGGCGACGCAGAATCCGATCGAGCAGGAAGGCACCTATCCGCTGCCCGAGGCGCAGACCGACCGTTTTCTGTTCAAGCTGCTCGTCGACTACCCCGAGTTCGCCGACGAGCGCACGATGCTCGACCGCTGGGGTTCAGTGACGGTGCAGCCCGAGCTGCAGCCCGTGTCCTCTGGGGCCGAACTGCTCGAGCTGCGCAAACAGGTCGACGCGATCCACGCCGCCCCGGCCGTGCAGGGCTACATCCTCGCCCTGGTTCGCCAGACGCGGTTGCTGGCCGGCCAGCCGGCCGCCGCCGCCCCCGGCACTCCGCCCGCGCTGCCCGACACTCCCGCACCCGGCGCCGCCAAGCGCCTGCTCTCGTTCGGCGCCTCGCCGCGGGCCTCCCTCGCCCTGCTGCAGGCCGCCCGCGCCCTCGCCTGGATGCGTGCCCACGAATTTGTGACGCCCGCGCTCGTGCAGGAGCTCGCGCCCGACATCCTCCGGCACCGCATCGGTCTGACCTACGAGGCCGAGGCGGAGGAGCTCACCCCCGACGCGATCATCCGCGACATCCTCAAGTCCGTCCCGGTCCCCGCGGCGTGAGCCGCGGTCCGCGCCGTCGCGATCCCATGGCCGCCCCGTCTTCACCGGCTCCGCGCAACGCGCTCGCCAATCCGCAGTCCTTCGCGGCGCTGCGCCGGCTGGAGTGGCGTGTGAAACACGCGGTCGAAACGGTCCTCAGCGGCGAGTACCGCTCCACCTTCCGCGGGCGCGGCATGGAGTTCGACCAGGTCGTGAAGTACGAATTTGGCGACGACGTGCGCGACATCGACTGGAACGTCACCGCGCGCCTCGGCGAACCCTACCGCAAGAAGTTCGTGGAGGAGCGCGAGGTCACCGTGCTGATCCTGTTCGAGGACTCGCCCTCGTTGCAGTTCGGCTCGGGCGACCGCACTAAACGCGAGGCGTTGCTCGAACTCGCCGGGTTGGTGGCGTTGCTCAGCGCCTCCAACCGCGATCGCGTCGGGCTGGTGCACGTCACGCCCGCCGGTCACCACCTCGTGCAACCGGTCCGCGGCCGGGGCCGGATCATGCACCTGGCCGCCGGTCTGATGGGCCGGCCGGCACCGGCGATCGGTGACGACCGTCCGCTGCAGGTTCCTTGGGAGTTCGTCGCGCGCGCCGCGCCCCGACATAGTGTCCTGCTCTGGCTTGGCGATTTTCCCCCGCGCCCGGCGCCGGAAGGCTGGTCGCTGATCCGGCGGCGTTACCAGCCCATGTGTTTCCGCGTCGACGACCCGTGGGACCGCGCGCTGCCCGATGCCGCGCCTTTCGGCGCGTACGATCCGCTGACCGGCCGCGTGGTCGTGCTCTCGCCTCGCAGCGCCGCCGAGCATGCGCAGCACGCCGCGTGGCGGGCCGAGCGCGAGGAGACGTTCCGCGTCCTGCAACCCGATTCCCTCGCCCGTCTGGCCGTGGGCACCCAGGACGATCTGCTCGAGGCGATGGTACGTTTCTTCAGAGCGAGGATGGCGGCGTGAGCGCCTGGCGGTGCAACGGAACAAGGATCAAGTGACCACGTAACAAGACAACGGATGCCGGCAGTTCTTCCATTTCTCTCGCTTCCCGACTGCGCCGCAGGCGCCGCTCTTCCTTGCCACTTGTTCCTTGGTACCGGGCCCTTCCCCTCCGCCTGATCGATGCCCGATTTCACGCTCCACTCCCCGCTCTGGCTGCTCGCCTGGCTCGCCCTCCCTCCGCTGTGGTGGCTGCGGTCCCGCCGCGGCGCCGATGTACTGGTGGTGCCCTATGCGGCGGCTTGGAACCGCGGCGGGCATGTCGTCGTGAGTCGCTGGCCGCTCGCGCTCGCCTCGTTGGGACTCGTGCTGCTGGTGTTCGCGCTGGCGCGGCCGCAGTTCGTGCAGCAACGACAGGAGGAACGGAAGGAAGGCTACGATCTGGTGCTCGCGATCGACGTCTCCGGCTCGATGCTCTCCGAGGACTACGAGCGCGGCGGCGTCCGCCTGAACCGTCTCGATGCGTTGCGGCCGGTGCTCGACGCCTTCATCGCGCGGCGCCCCAACGACCGTATCGGCTTGGTGGTCTTCGCCGGCCGGGCCTACACCCTCTCGCCCCTGACCTTCGACCACGACTGGCTCCGGCGCCAAGGCGAACGCCTGAAGGTCGGCCTGATCGAGGATGGTACCGCGATCGGCGACGGACTGGGCGTGGCGCTCACCCGGCTCGAACAGGCGAAACGCGAGCAGGCGGGCAAACGCCTCGGCGCGTTCATTGTGCTGCTCACCGACGGCGTGAACAACAAGGGCGCACTCAAGCCCGAGCAGGCGACCGCGATCGCCAAGCAGCGCGGCATCCCCGTCTACACCGTCGGCGCCGGACGCACCGGCATCGTGCCCGTCCCGGTCTTTGATCGCGAGGGCCGGAAGGTCGGCTACGACCGCCAATGGACCGAGACCGACGAGCGCACCCTCCAACTGATCGCGCGCGAGACGGGCGCCGAGTTTTTCCGCGCGACCGACTCGAACACGATCGAGAGCGCGTTTCGTGCGATCGACCGCGCGAAGAAGATCGAGTTTCAGGCCAAGTCGTACCTGCTCACCGAGGAGCTCTTCGCTTGGTTCGCCGTGCCCGCGGGCGCGCTCTTCGCCGCCGCCGCGCTGGTCGTGCGCTGGCCTTTCGGCCGCCGCCGGGCGGTGGACGCACCCGCCGTCACCGCGATGGAGGCCATTCGATGACCTTCGCCCTGCCCCATCTCCTCTGGCTCCTGCTGCTTCCGGCCGCGCTGATCGTCGCCGACCGCGCGCGACGGCTGGCCGTCGAGGCACAGTCGTGGCCGGGGATTCCGCGGCTTTGGGCCGGCCCCCGCGGCCTCGCCCCCAGCCGGCGGGGCGCGCGCCTGCCGCGCCGCTTCCGCCTCTGGTTCGGACTCTCGCTGCTGATCGTCGCCCTCGCCCGGCCCCAATGGGGGAAGATCGAGGAACAGGTGTTCGACCAGGCGCGGGAGGTCCTGATCGCGCTCGATCTCTCCCGCAGCATGCTGGCCAACGATGTGAAACCGACGCGCCTCTCCCGCGCGCGGCTCCTGGTCGAGAGCCTGCTCGACCGCCTCAAGGGCGAACGCGTGGGCCTGGTCGTGTTCTCCGGCACCGCATTTCTCCAGTGCCCCCTGAGCCCCGACTACGAGGTGCTCCGCGAGTTCCTGCCGGCGCTCGACCCCGATTACCTGCCGGAAGGCGGCACCGACTACGCCAGGCTGCTGAAGGCTTCGCTCGAGGCGTTCTCGAACGAGGCCGGCGCCGACCGCTATCTGATCGTGCTGAGCGACGGCGAGGCGCTGACCGAGGACTGGCGCAACCAGTTGGAGGCGCTCAAGACGCGTGGCATCCGTGTCGTGGCCTTGGGCGTGGGGACCGAGACCGGCTCCATCGTGCCGGCGAAGAGCGGCGGCTTCGTGAAGGACGAGCGCGGCGCCGTGGTGATGTCGAAACTCAATCCCACCACCCTCAAGCAACTGGCCTCCGCCACCGGCGGAGCCTACGCGGAAGCCTCCGGCTGGCTCGATCTGCCGGCCCTGCTGCAGCAGACCGTCGAACGCGGCCGCCAAGGCGCGCTGCAGCAGCGCCGCACCGTGCGGCTGGGCGAACGGTTCCAATGGTTCCTCGCCCCGGGACTGCTGCTGCTGCTGCTCAGCTATTGGCACGAGTTTCCGGTTACACCCAAGCCGCGCGACCTCCGCCGCCACGCCGCGTGACGGCCCCAAAATCCCCAACGCCAATGGCCAAACGCCAAACCAGTCAGCGCTGTTCCTGTTCCGCCGGTGGCGCGGCTTTCACGCCTGCCCGCCCCATCCGGGACGAACTGGCGGGCACAGAGGCCGGCTCACCACTCGGAAGATCACTGCTCGTGCTTCTTGGGACTTTGGCCATTGGCGTTTGGAGTTTGCCGCTCCACGCCGCCAAGCTCGCCTCGCCCTCCCCGGCCCCGGCGCCCCAACTCACACCACCCGCCGAGCCGCCGCCGAGCGAGCTCCCGAAGATCGTCGAGCAACTCGCCGCCCAGCCGGCGCTCTCCGCCGAGGACTGCGCCAGGCTCGCGCGCGAGACACTCGCCCACGGGCAAGCGCTGCGGCAGTCCGGACAACCGGTGAAGCCCGGCGTCGTGCAGGACGGTCTCGCCGCCGTCGACCACGGGGAGCGTTCCGCGCCGGCGGCGGCCGACTGGCCGGAGCTTCGCTCCCAGCTCCAGGAGTTGCTGAAACCGCCGCCGCAACAGGACGAGAAGAAGGACGAGGAAAAGAAGGACGAGGAGCAAAAGCAGGACCAGCAACAGAAGCAGGAGCAGCAGTCGAAGGATCGGCAGGACGAGCAGTCCCCGGAGCAACAACAGCAGGACCAGCAGAAGTCCGAGCAACAGCAACAGCAGGAGCAGGCCGAACAGCAACGCCGGCAGGACGAGCAGCAGCAACAACAGCAGCCGGCGCCGGCCGAGCCGCCGAAGGAGGAACAGACCCAGAAGATCGGCGGCGAGAAGCCCGAGGATGCCGAGTTGCGCGAGCATCCCGAACTCGCCGTCCCGCTCCAGAAGCTCGACCAGGTGCGCGACCAGGATTCCCCCGCCGAACTCTTCGACCGCCTCAACAACGCCGAACCGCGCACCTCCGACCAGCCCAAGCGCGACTGGTGAACCCACTTTCTCCGATGCTTCGCCTTCCGCGATTCCTCCTCGCCCTCTGTATCCAGTTCCTCTGCGCCGCCTCCGCCCGCGCGCAGAGCGTCGCGTGGGACCCGCCCGCCGGCACGCTCGCCCGCGGGCAGACCTCCGAGCTCTCGCTGGTTTTCGACGACTGCGCCCCCGCGGGCGAGATCGCTCTGCCCCTGCTCCCCGGCCTGCAGCTCGGCCGTCCCTCGCAGAGCTCCCAGACCTCGATCGTGAACTTCAAGATGTCCCAGCGGGTCGTGCTCACCTACCCCGTCGTGCCGACCGCCACCTCCGGGCGGATCGTGATCCCGGAGTTCGAGGTCGAGACGAACAAGGGCCGGCAGCGCGTCGCCGCCGCGTCCTACGATCTCGGCGACGCCACGGTCGGCCGGAGCAACATTCCGCTGGACCGCGTGGCCGCCGCCACGATCACCGCGAATCCGAACGTCGTCTGGGCGGGCCAGGTCTTCGATCTCGAGTACCAGCTCCTCGTCTCCCGCCGTTTCAACCCGACCGGCGTCGGCCCGCTCGACTGGGCCCCGCCCGCGGCGTTGGTCTCCGAGCCGCTCGCGAAGTTCGAGAACGTCGAGGCCGTGGTCGGGGGCGAACAGCGGGTCGGCGTCGCGACCCGCACGCGGGCGCTCGTGCGCGAGCCGGGCACGCATGTGCTGCCGGTCGCGCGGCAGCCGGTCAACCTCGCGATGGGCGGCAACAACGCCTTCGACTTCTTCGGACGCTCGAGCGCCGAGCAGTACCTGATCACCTCCACCGCCCCCACCCTGCTTGTGAAGCCGCTGCCCACCCCGGCGCCGGCTGATTTCCTCAAGGCGGTCGGTCGGTTCACCTTCACGGGCAAGGTCGTGCCGACGACCGCCGCGGTCGGCGAACCGATCACCTGGACCTTGAGTCTCGAGGGCACCGGCAACTGGAGCGAAGGGCTGGCCCTGCCCGCGCGCGAGGTCTCTCGCGATTTCCGCGCGTTCCAGCCGAGCGTGCAACGAAAGACCAATGACAACACGCTCTTCGACGGCTCGCTCACCGAGGACATCGTGCTCATGCCCACGAAGCCCGGCACCTACACGCTCGGGCCGGTGAGCTATTCCTACTTCGATCCGGTGGCGGGCACCTACAAGACCGCGAAGACCGCCGCGGTGACGGTGACCATCACGCCCCCTGCGGCGCCGCCGA
>JAEZSJ010000422.1 GCA_023443985.1 Verrucomicrobiota bacterium
GACAAGTGGACCGATTTCTTCTTCCAGGGCGTGATGGCGCTGCCGTACCACATCTACGTCGTCGCCTCGAAGATCCCGCAAAACGACTACACCCGCGACGTGCAGTACGGCACGGCCTTCGTGTTCCTTTTCACCGTCGCCGCGATCGCGCTCACCGCCATCCTCCTGCGCGCCCGGCTGCGCAAACAATACCGTTGGTGAAGCCCCCGCTTTCCGCCATGCCCATCGAGCAAACACTGCCCGCCGCGCCGACCATGTCGCCGAAGACCACGCCGCCGCCCGCCCATCCCCCGATCGTGGAGATCGATGGGCTGAGCTTCTACTACGGCGAGAAGCAGGCGTTGTTCGACGTGACGCTCGACATCCCCGAGCGTCAGGTCACGGCGTTCATCGGCCCCTCCGGCTGCGGCAAGACCACGCTCCTGCGCTGCCTCAACCGCATGAACGACCTGGTCGACGTGGCGCGCATCGGCGGCGGCGAGATCCGTATCGACGGCATCAACATCTACGACCCGCACGTCGACGTGATCGAGCTGCGTAAACGCGTCGGCATGGTGTTCCAAAAATCGAATCCGTTCCCGAAATCGATCTACGAGAACATCGCCTTCGGCCTGCGCCTCCACGGGGTGCGCCAGAAGGCGAAGCTCGACGAGATCGTCGAACGCAGCCTGCGCGGCGCCGCGCTCTGGGACGAGGTGAAGGATCGGCTCCACGACAGCGGCCTCGGCCTCTCCGGCGGCCAGCAGCAGCGGCTCTGCATCGCCCGCGCGATCGCCGTCGAACCCGATGTGATCCTCATGGACGAGCCGTGCTCCGCGCTCGACCCGATCGCCACCGCGAAGGTCGAGGAGCTCATCCACGAGTTGAAGGACAAATACACCATCGTGATCGTCACGCACAACATGCAGCAGGCCGCCCGCATCTCCGACCGCACCGCGTTCTTCTATCTGGGCAAGCTGGTGGAGTTTGCGGACACGCAGAAGATATTCATGAACCCCGACAACCCGCAGACGGAGGCCTACGTCTCCGGCCGCTTCGGCTGATACCCGGAGGGAGGGAGTGGCGGGGAGAGGGGAGCGGGTAGGTCGAAGCCCGAGCTGCTCCACCTGCCCCCGCTGCCCGCTCCGGCTCCTGTTCATTCCTCCTTCACACCGACCCTTTCCGTCTGCTCGCTCCTCTCTACCCCGCTACGCACTCCTTCGCCGCCATGAAACGCTTCTTCGACTCCGAACTGGAAACCCTCCGCTCGCACCTCATCCAGATGGGCGAGAAGGCGATCGAGCAGGTGCGCCTCGCCGTGCGCGCCGTGGTCGAGAACGAGCCCGATCTGGCCCGCCAGGTCCGCGCCGGCGACGACGCGCTCGACCGCCTCGAGGTGCTCATCGACGAGGAGGGCGTGCGCTACATGTCGCTGCGCAACCCGATCGCGACCGACCTGCGGCTCGTGGTCGTCGGCATGAAGGCCGGCCATGACCTCGAGCGGGTGGGGGACGAGGCCAACAACATCGCCAAGCGCGCCATCCGCCTCGCCGGCGAGCCGCCGGTGAAGCCGTTCGTCGATCTGCCGCGCATGTCGGAGATCGCGCTCGCGATGCTGCGCGACGCGCTCGACTGCTTCCTCCAGCACGACAACGCGAAGGCGCTCGCGGTGATCCGCCGCGACAAGGAGGTCGACGACCTCAACAAGCAGATCTACCGCGAGCTCTCGAGCTACATGGTCGAAAAACCGGATACGATCTCCCGCGCGTTGGAGCTGATGTTCATCTCGAAGTCGCTCGAGCGCATCGCCGACCACGCCACCAACATCGCCGAGGAGATGGTCTACCTCGCGAAGGGGGAGGACATCCGGCACAACGACGAACTCAAGAAGACGCCCTCGGCCGGCGCCTGAACGGTTTCGCCGCCGGGGCGGCCCCGGCACCCCCGTCGCCGGGCAGACGCTGCGCCCGCACCCCTGGCGCCGCGCCGAATCCGCCTCAACCTTCGGGCTTCCCTCCGGCGAGGCGCACAGCTAGCACCTCCGTCGATGCGCACTCTATTCGCCAGCACCTTGCTCCTTTCCGCGTCGGCCCTTTGGGCCGCCGACCCGGCCCAGCCGGCCGCTCCCGCCGCGGCCCCCGCCCCCGCTCCGGTTCCGGCTCCGGCCGAATCCGCGGCTGCGCCCGCCCCCGCGCCCAAGCTCACACCTGAGCAGCAGAAACAGGTGTTCATGGCGCAGGGCTACGTGATGGCCCACAACATGGGCCTCTCCGGCATGGTGAAGGAGCTCCAGATGGACCGCACCGAGATCGCGGCCCTCGCCCAAGGCATCGAACTCGCCCTCGGCGGCGAGCAGCTCCCCTTCGATTTCCAGGCGCTGGTCCCCGGCGCGCAGGCGTTCTTCGGCGAACGCGCCGCCGCCGCCGCGAAAATCCGTGAAGCCGCGAACAAGGAGTGGGCCGACACCAACACGGCGTTCCTCGCGAAGGTGGATGCCGATCCCGCCGTGACCAAGACCGCCTCGGGACTGCGCTACCAGATTCTCGACGCGGGCTCCGCGGAGAAGCCTGCCGCGACCAACACCGTGAAGGTCCGCTACACCGGCAAGCTCTGCAACGTACAGGTGTTCGACAGCACCGCCGAGAGCGGCGGCGAACCGATCGAGTTCCGGCTCGACGGCGTCATCAAGGGATGGACCGAGGGCGTGCAGCTCATCGGCAAGGGCGGCAAGATCCACCTCTGGGTGCCTGCCGACCTCGGCTACGGCACGCGCGAGAGCGGACCGATCCCGAGCGGCTCCGTGCTCGATTTCGAGGTCGAACTCGTCGACTTCAAGTAGCGCTGACGGCCACCGGCCGTCGCGATTTCCCTCGCGCCCGCGAGAGACCACGAAGGCGCCCTGTCTCGGGCGCCTTCGTCATGTGCGTACAACACCCGGACGCGGGACGCCGGGGCGCAGGAGCTTCCGCGCAAATCAGGCGTGTCGCAGGTCTCGTGCGAAAAGGGGGATTGACCGTGAAAACGGCCGCCGCGTAGCGTCCCCAATTCCACACCTAGAATCAATCTGCCCGATTTCCGCCGTGAACATCGAAATCCAAGACGTCTCCGTTTCCCGCAAAACCCTCGTCGTCACGCTCGACAAGAGCGAGGTCGAGGCCGTGCACCAGTCCGTGGTCGCCGAAATCGCGAAGGTGGCGAGCCTGCCCGGCTTCCGGCCCGGCAAGGCGCCGATGGCGGTCGTCGCGAAGCGCTACGCCAAGGAGATCGAGGGCGAGTTCAAGACCAAGGTCGTCAACAAGGCCTACGGCGACGCTCTCGAGCAGTCGAAGCTCGAGGTGTTCAGCGTGGTGGACGTGAAGGAGGGCACGATCGAGCCCTCGCTCTCCGCCGCGGTGACGTTCACCGTCGACCTGCGCCCCGAGTTCAAGCTCCCCGAATACAAGGGACTCTCGACCGAGATCCCGGCTGTCGAGGTGACCGACGCCGATGTCGACGCCGCCATCGAGGGCATGCGCGCCGAGCGGGCGGACTTCAAGGTGGTCGAGCGCGCGTCCGCCAAGGGCGACTACGTGAAGCTCTCCTACGAGGGCAAGATCGGCGAGCAGGCCGTCGCCGAGCTCGTCCCGGACCGCACCATTTTCGGCAAGGCCCCGCAGACTTGGGAAGAAGTCGAAGGCAACGAAGGCCTGATCCCCGGCCTCGGCCAGCAGATCGGCGGCCTGAGCAAGGGTGACAAGAAGGACGTGACGGTTTCGTTCCCGGCCGACTTCCACGTCGCCGAGCTCGCCGGCAAGGAAGCCGTGTATGCCGTCGAAGTGCTCGAGGTCCGCGAGAAGGTTCTCCCCGAGCTCGACGAGGCGTTCTTCAAGGGGCTCCAGGTCGACAGCCTCGACGCGCTCAAGCAGCGCACGCGCGAGCACCTGAAGTATCGCAAGGAGATGGACAACCGCGCCGCCCAGCGCCAGCAGGTCACCGAGAAGCTCGCCACCGGCGTCGAGTTCGACATTCCGCAGAGCCTCATCGAGTCCGAGACGCAGAACATCCTCCGCCGTTTCATGGAGGAGAACCTGCGCCGCGGCGTGCCGCAGGACGCATTCGAGAAGAACAAGGAAAAGCTCTTCGAGGACGCGCGCGGCGCCGCCGCCCGCAACGCCAAGGTCCAGCTCATCCTCGCGCGCATCGCCGCCGAGGAGAAGATCGAGCTGCAGGACGTCGACATCGACCGGTTTATCCGCGTCGAGGCGATGCGCTCCGGGCAGCGCCCGGACAAGCTCGCCAAGGACCTCGGCAAGGATCGCGATCGCGTGCGCGCGATGCAGCAGTCCCTGCTGTTGGACAAGGCCCTTGATTTCGTGGTCTCCCAGGCTACGGTCGTGCCCGCGCCCGTGAAGGCCTGAGCTTTCGCTGCAACGCGCACACCCAGCCTCCACCACACCACGTGAGCTACTACGTCCCGATCGTTCTCGAGAATACCGGCCGCGGCGAGCGGAGCATGGACATCTACTCGCGCCTGCTGAAGGACCGGATCATCTTCATCGGCACCCCGATCGACGACGGGGTGGCGAACCTCGTGATCGCCCAGATGTTGTTCCTGCAGATGGAAGACCCCAAGAAGGACATCCATCTGTACATCAACTCCCCCGGCGGCGTGGTCACCGGCGGCATGGCGATCTACGACACGATGAGCTTCCTCCAGTGCGATGTGGTCACGTACTGCATCGGCATGGCCGCCTCGATGGCGACCGTGCTGCTCGCCGGCGGCACCAAGGGCAAACGCTTCGCGCTCCCCAACAGCCGCGTGATGATCCACCAGCCCACCGGCGGCGCCTCCGGCCAGACCGCCGACATCGCCATCCAGGCGAAGGAGATCCTCCGTTGGCGCCGCACGCTCAACGAGATCATCGCCCGCCACACCGGCAAGACGCCCGAACAGGTCGAGAAGGACTCCGATCGCGACTATTACATGAGCGCGCAGGAGGCCATGGCCTACGGCATCGTCGACAAGGTCTACGAGACCAAGAATGAAGTGACCTCCGCGCTCAAGGTCGCCTGAGCGCGGGCTCCCCCAACTCCTTCGCGCAGCGGTCGCGCACCCACCGATGGCCAAGTCCTCGCGCATGACGCTTTGCTCCTTCTGCGGCAAATCGCAGTCGGAGGTCCGCAAAATCATCGCCGGCCCGGGAGTCTACATCTGCGACTCCTGCGTCAACGTCTGCAAGACGATCATCGACCGTGAGCTCAAGGCCCCCGCCGCCGAGGCGGTGGCCGGCCGGCCCACCTTCCGCCTCGTCAAGCCCGCCGAGATCAAGAAGGTGCTCGACGATTTCGTCATCGGCCAGGACCACGCCAAGAAGGTCCTCTCCGTCGCCGTCTACAATCATTACAAGCGCCTTTCGTTCGACGCTTCCCGGAACGCGCCGCTGCCGCACCTGCACGGTGAGCTCGCGGCCGAGTTCAGCGACGTGGAGGTCGAGAAGAGCAACATCCTCCTCGTCGGCCCCACCGGCTCCGGCAAGACGCTGCTCGCCCGCACGCTGGCCAAGATCCTCGACGTGCCCTTCGCCATCTCCGACGCGACCACGCTCACCGAGGCGGGTTATGTCGGCGAGGATGTGGAGAACGTCGTTCTCCGCCTGCTCCAGGCGGCCAACTACGACGTGAAGCGCGCCGAGTGCGGCATCGTCTACATCGACGAGATCGACAAGATCGCCCGCAAGTCGGAGAACCCCTCGATCACCCGCGACGTCTCGGGCGAGGGCGTGCAGCAGGCGCTGCTCAAGATTCTCGAGGGCACGACCTGCAGCGTGCCGCCCCAGGGCGGCCGCAAGCATCCCAATCAGGAATACATCCAGGTCAATACCTCGAACATCCTCTTCATCTGCGGCGGCGCGTTTGTGACGCTCGACCAGATCGTGCAGCGACGTGCCGGCAAGCGCATGCTCGGTTACGGTTTGGCCGATTCCGCGACCAAACAGCTCAGCCCCGAGGAGCTGATGCGCACGATCGCGCCGGAGGACCTGTTCCAGTTCGGCATGATCCCGGAGTTCATCGGGCGGCTCCCGGTCGTCTCCGTGCTCGATCAGCTCACCATCGAGGATCTCGAGAAGATTCTGCTCCGCACCAAGAACGCGATGGTGAAGCAGTACTCCAAGCTCTTCGCGATGGACGGCGTGAAACTCCGGTTCAGCCGCGATGCGATCCACGAGATCGCCCTCAAGGCGATGGAGCTCAAGACCGGTGCCCGCGCGCTGCGCTCGATCCTCGAGAAACTCATGCTCGATGTGATGTACGAGGTGCCGCATCGGCAGGGTGTCTCCGAGGTCGTCATCGACCGCGCGGTCGTGCTCGGTCGAAAGAAGCCGATGGTCCGGCTGGCGCCCGCCGCCGTGGCGGACAAGGACGCCGCCTGACCGGCGGGGCCGCGCCGCTCTCCGTCGCGAGATGCCGCTCCGGCGCCCAGTTGGGCGTTCAGCGGAGCGCACCGACCGTCTTGGCTCTTGCGGACCGAGGCCACCAGCCGAGTTTCTGCAACTCTGCCCGCGGTTGGTCGGCGTAGCAGCTGCCGAACGAGACGAGCAGTGTCTCCCGGGCCGTCGCGATCGTGCCGGCGCTCAGGGTGTGCTCTTTCCACACGATGTTCCGCGCGTCGAAGGTGAAGGCGGCGGGATCGGTCTCCTCGAGCACCGCCTCGACGACACCCGCCTCGACCCGTGCCGACGCGGCGAACGCGGCCGCCACAAGCAGGTTGATGAAGCCGTGCAGCGGGTTCGCGTCTGTGCCGCGCAAGGGCCGGTGCAGTCCTCCGGTGCATTTCATCGGCAGGCGGAGCGCGGCCGCGGCGACCAAGGCGGACGCGACCAAGGCCGGCGCCGGCACCGCGGCGGTGTCGCTGCCGCCGGTGCGGAGTTTGTAGCCGAGAGTAGGGGCGTCGTCGGCCCCGCTTCGCACCGTGGCATCGGCGAGCAGCTCGAGCTGGCTGGCGAGCTGCGGCCCGGGGGCCAGTTCGACAAACACCTGCCGGACTTCGGGCGCGCGCCGCGAGAGCAGGGCTTCGACCGCGGCGAGCAGTTTCCGGAGCGCCGGCTGCTGCAACGCATCGTTGGGCGGCCGCACCTCGACCACGTCGATCTCGACCGCGCCCCGCTGCAGTTCCGCGATGCGGCGGATGATCGCCAGATCGGTTTCGAGATTGGCAAGAAACTCGCCGGCGCTCTTTCCTCCACGGGGCAGCACGGCGATGTTCAGGGGCGACTCGTCGCCCGTCAGCGAGGCCGCCAACTCTTCGAGGCGCAGCACCGGGCAGACGAAGCGCGACAGCATCCCGGCCGAGTTGGCGGCGCGCTCCTCCGCGAACTGCTGGAGTGCGGCCCGTACGGGCAGTGCGGCCGGTGGGAACAACCCGGCGTAATCGAGGCTTTGGTGGATGAGAGTGGCGATCGTGCTGGGCATGAGCGGACGCGGTAGCGGCGGCAGCAAACGTGCAGTAAAGGGCAGTGACACGTCGCGCCGCAAGCCGACTCTGCGCCAGATTTTGCTCGGGCAAGGAGAGCGCGCGCCGTATGTGGAGAATTTGCGAAAAAGCCCATTGACAGTGCCGCCCCCGCGACCCACGTTCCCGCCCCTCATCACCTATTGCAGGGTGGAGCAGTCTGGTAGCTCGTCAGGCTCATAACCTGAAGGTCCTGGGTTCAAATCCCAGCCCTGCACCCAATTTCATGGCCGGCCTTTCCTGATACGGAGAGGCCGGTCTTTGTTTTCCCGGCCGCCGAAGGCGGGGCTTCCGGCGCAGGG
>JAEZSJ010000023.1 GCA_023443985.1 Verrucomicrobiota bacterium
AGCTCCTCCTCCTGGCCGATGTCGGCCGCGAAGGTCACGATCTCGGCGTCGTACGTTTCCTTGAGCCACTTGACGATGACGGACGTGTCGAGTCCGCCCGAGTAAGCGAGGACGATTTTCATGGGAGAGGGGCAGAGTGCTACCGAAACGCGGCCCGGGTGCAACGCCGGTCTTGGCGCCGCGGTGCGCCTCAGCGCTTGGCGGCGGCCTGGGCGAGCGCGGCGAGGATCGCCTTCTGCGCGTGGAGCCGGTTCTCCGCCTGGTCGAAGACGATCGACTGCTTCGACTCGAGCACGTCGGCCGCGACCTCCTTGCCGGCGTAGGCGGGCAGGCAGTGCATGAAGTAGGCGTCGGGCCGAGCCAACTTCATGAGCTGGCTGGTGACCTGATAGGGCGCCATCGCCTTGAGCCGGTCGGCGGACTCGGCCTCCTTGCCCATGCTCACCCACACGTCGGTGTAGACGACATCCGCGTCGGCGACGGCCTCGCGCGGATCGGTGGTGAACTGGTAACGGTCTTCCCAACCGTGGCGGGCCAGGAGCCCGCGGAGCGCGGCGCCCGGCTCGTAGCCTTTCGGGCCGCTGACGGCGACCTTCATGCCGAAATGGTTCGCGCCGAGAATCCAGGAGTTGGCCACGTTGCAGCCGGCATCGCCGAGGAAGGCGATCTTGCGCCCCTTCAGCGAGTCGAGCAGATCGCCACCCTGCGACCAACGTTCGGCGAGCGTCAACGCGTCGGCGTAGATCTGGCAGGGGTGGAGGAGATCGGTGAGGGCGTTGACCACCGGGATGGTGCCCCACTTGGCGAGTTCCTCGACTTCCGCCTGGTCGAACGTCCGCACGATCAGGCCGTGGACGTAGCGCGACAACACGCGCGCCGTGTCGGCGATGGATTCGCCGCGGCCGAGCTGGATGTCGTTCTTGCTGAGGAAAAGGGGATTGCCGCCGAGCTCGTGGATGCCGACCTCGAAGGAGACGCGGGTTCGGGTGCTCGACTTGGCGAAGATCATCGCCCACGTCTGCCCGGCCAAGACCGCCGGCCGCTCGGTGGAGCGGAGCCGTTTGTACTTCGCCGCCGAGTTGAACACGGCTCGCGCCTGCTCGGTGGAGAAGTCGGTCTCTTTCAGGAAGTGCATCATCGTGGAAAAACGGACAACTTGCCTGCTTCCCCAAGCGTGGACGAGGAAAAAGTCGCGGCGGCGCGATGCGTCTGAAACGGGTTGGCGGGGGGGAGGTGGCGTCGGTTTCGGGGCTCCGGGCGCCGATCCGGCCACCCCGGCGGGCCCCTGAGACGAGGCGGCGGCGCGGTGGCAGTTGTCGTGCGGCGGTGGCTGTGCAGCTTGGCGGCGTGGAGTTTGCCATCCGCCCCTATCTGCCGGCCGACCTGCCGGAGCTCTACCGCATCTGCCTCCTGACGGGCGACGCGGGGGCGGACGCGACGCCGCTGTTCACGGACGTGGAATTGTTGGGGCACTATTACGCGGCGCCGTACGCGGTGCTGGAGCCCGAATCGTGTTTTGTGCTCACCGCCGACGGCGCGGTGTGCGGCTATGTGCTGGGCACCTGCGATGCCGCGGCCTTCGCCCGCCGGGCCGAGCGGGAGTGGTTTCCGGCTCTGCGGCGGCGCCTCGCGCCCTCCGGTGGAGAGAAGCCGGCCGACGCCGAGTTGCGCCGCCTGATCCAAGCGGGTTTTCCAGTGGAGCCGGCGTGGCGGGAGTATCCGGCGGAGCTGCACATCGACCTGTTGCCGGTGGCGCAGGGCCGGGGCTGGGGCCGGCGGTTGATCGAGCATTTCCTCGGGGTGGTGCGTTCCCGGGGCGCGAGCGGGGTGCATCTGGGCGTGAGCGAACGCAACCGCGGCGCGATCGCCTTCTACGAACGACTCGGATTCCACCTCATCCGCACGTTCCCGGAGTGGCGGGCCTACGGGCGGCGTTGGGCGCTGGTGCCGGACGCGGCAGAGGCGCGCTGAATTCCGGTTTTCCGGGCGGGATGCGGTGGACGTCCGGTCCTGTCGGTGTGGGGCGCGGGGGGGCCGTCTCGTGCCCGAGGGGCCAGCGGCGGAACGGCCGGTCGCGAGCGCAAACGCGGCGAACCGGCCGGCGCGAGGGGAGAACTTGGGGGCCGGCAGGGCGGACCCGGGGTGTTTGCCCGGGCGGCGGCGGCTGAAGCGCATGGGGAAGCGTCCGATAGGAGAGTTGGTGGTGATCACCGCCGACCAATCATGTTTGTGGCACGTCTTGTTCGCTTGCTGGTGTTGAGCAGCACCTTGGGTGCGGGCCTGCTCCTGCGGGCGCAGGACGGGCCGGCGGCCGCCCGGGACGACATGCCCATGGTGACCGATTACCAGGCGTTCTGGAGCCTGCCGGAGGAGCGCCGCCAGATCCGGCACCGGGTGGATTTCGAGGCGCTGGTGCTTTTCTACGATCCCGACTGGGGAATCATGTGGACGGAGAACAACGGCACGCCGTTTTTCCTGCGGCCGGGGACGACCCGTTGGCCGGTTTCGCCCGGCGATCGGGTGCGTGTCACGGGCCTGGTGTACCCGCCCACCGGTTTCGAGGTCGAGGGGTTGCTGATCACCCCGGTCGGCCGCGAGCCGCTTCCGGCACCGCTGGCCTTCGATGCGCGCAAGGATCCCGCGCGCTGCAACGAGCGACTGACCCGGGTGCGCGGCGTGGTGGAGCGCGTGGTCGAGACCGACCCGCGGCATCTGCAGCTCGCCCTCGTCTCCGACGGTCTGCCGGTGAATGCGATCATCCTGATGGATGAGGCGGAGCCGGTGCCGCAGCTTGGTGGCACGATCGTGGACCTCGTGGGCCTGTTCACGGTCAATCGCGAGCCCTCCGGAAAGGTGAAGTCGATCGACGTGTGGGTCGACGGGCTGGAGGCGATCGAGGCGGTGGGAACGCTGGCAGAGGATCCCCGTTTCACGGGCGAGCCGCTCACGGTGCTGCAACTGCTCGAACACCGCCCCTCCGGGGTGGTGCGCTTCGACGGGCGGGTGCGCCACGTCCAACCCGGGAGATCGGTCACGTTGTGGGACGACGCGGGTGAGGTGGTGGTGGAGTCCGCTCAGACGGCGGCCGTGGCGGATGGCGACCAGGTGCAGGCGGTCGGCGAAGCGGAGATCCGCGGCACGGCCATCACGCTCAAGCACGCGGTTTGGCGGGTCGCCGCTGCGCCGCCGGCGGGCGAACCGCGGTTCAAGCTGCGCCGGGCGGTCCAGGTGCTCGAGCTTGCGCCGGAGGAGGCCGCGCGTGGTCATCCCGTCGAGGTGGTCGGTGTCGTCACCTGGTCCGATCCGGCGGCGCCGTTCTTCTACGTGCAGGATTCGACCCGTGGCGTCCGCATCCGCAGCGCCGGCCGTTGGGACCGGGAGCCGCCGCGGATCGGCGAATCGGTGAAGGTGGCCGGCCGCACCACGATGGGCGAGTTCGCGCCCGCCGTGGTGCTCGACCAGTATGCGGTGGTGAGCGGCTACCAGCTGCCGGAGCCGCGGGAAGTATCCGTAGACCAGATGCGAGGCGGGGCGGAGGAGGGCAAGCTGGTCGAGCTGAACGGCTACCTGCGCACGCTGCGGCAGGAGGAGGACTGGACGCTGCTCTCGCTCACCAGCCCGCATGGCGAGTTTGCGGCGCGCCTGCCGCGGACCGAGGGGCTCACCCGGATGGTCGGCGCGGTGGTGACAGTGCGCGGCGTGTGCACGGCCGTGGCGAACGACCGGCGCCAGCTCGTCGGCATCGAGCTGCTCGTCGCGGGTGTCGCCAGCCTCTCGATCAGCGAGCCCGCGCCGGCGGATCCGTTCTCGGCCCCGCAGATGAAGCTGCCGGGCCTGCGTCGTTTCAGCCCGCTGCAGACGCCCTACCGTCGTATCCGGACGACCGGACGCGTGATCTACCACGATCCCGGCCGGCTGCTGCTGATCGAGGACGGGGACGACGGGCTCGAGGTGCTGGCGCGCAGCCACGAGACGCCGCCGATCGGCTCGCTGGTGGAGGTGGTCGGCTTCCCCGGGCTGGAGGCGGGGCATCCCGTCCTGCGGGAGGCCGTGTACCGGCGGACGGACGGCGAAGCCGCCGAGCGCCCGCCGCTCGACATCGTGGCGGAGCTCCGGCCCGCGCTGCACAACCGGCTGGTGCGTCTCGAAGGGCGGCTGGTCGGCCAGGTGCGGCTGCTCGAGGGACGGCAGCTCACGTTCCAGGCGGATCACCTGACGTTCACCGCGATCGCGCCCCCGCAGCTGTCGACCGACCAGTTGGCGAACGGGAGCGCCGTGCGGCTGGTCGGGGCGTATCGGGCAGTCTACGACGAATACGGGCGGCAGCGCGCCTTTTTGATCCTGCTGCGCGCGCCCGCCGACCTGGAGGTGCTGGACGCCCCCCCGTGGTTGACGCGCGGCCGGCTGGCGGCGATCGCGCTGATCCTCGCCGCGGGCGCGCTCGCGGTCGTCGCCTGGAACGTGCTGCTCCGGCGCCGGGTGCGCGCGCAGACGCAATTGATCCGCCGGCAGCTCGCGCAGCAGGGGGCGCTCGAGCACGAGCTGCAGAAGGTGGCGAAGCTCGAGTCGCTCGGCCTGCTCGCCGGCGGCATCGCGCACGACTTCAACAACCTCCTCACCGTGATCCTCGGCAACCTCACCCTCGCGCGGCTCGACCCTGCGGTGGAGGCGGCGGCCGGCGACTGCCTGGAGGACGCCGAGCGTGGTGCGCAACGGGCGCGCGACCTCACGCAGCAGCTGCTCACCTTCGCCAAGGGCGGCGAGCCCCACCGCACGGCGGTCTCGCTGGCGGAGGTGGTGCGCGAGGCCGCGGAGCTTGTCGTGAGCGGCTCGAAGGTCACGTGCGACTTCGACTTCGCCCACGGGCTGTGGCCGGCCGAGGTCGACCGTATCCAGATCGGCCAGGTGGTGCACAATCTCGTGCTCAACGCGACCCAGGCGATGCCCGAGGGCGGGGCGGTCCGCCTCTCCCTCGAGAATGTCGAGCTCGTGGCGGAGGCCGGGCTGCCGCTCGCGCCGGGACGCTACCTCAAGCTCGCCGTGGCCGACACCGGACCGGGCATGAGCGCCGAGGTGCGCGGGCGCATCTTCGACCCCTATTTCACCACCAAGAAGGCCGGCACCGGGCTCGGGCTGGCGACCGTGCACTCGATCGTGCGCAAGCACAAGGGCTTCATCGACGTCGCCTCCGCGGAGGGCCGCGGCACGACGTTCCACGTGTGGCTGCCGGCGAGCGTGGACCTGGTCGCCGCCGCCCCGGCCGCCGCGGCGGCAACGCTGCCGCCGGTGGTGGCGGGCCGGCGGGTGCTCCTCATGGACGACGAAGCGGATATCCGCCGGTTGGTGACAACCCTGTTGCACCGGATGGGGCTGGAGGTCGTGGCCGTGGGCGACGGGGCGGAGGCGGTGGAGGCGTTCCGCTCGGCGCGCGCGGCCGGGAACCCGTTCGATCTGGTCATCGTGGATCTCACGGTGCCCGGCGGCATGGGCGGCAAGGACGCCATGCAGGAACTCCTCCGGATCGATCCCGACGCCCGGGCGATCGTCTCGAGCGGGTACTCGAACGATCCCGTGCTGGCGGACTATTGCGCCTTCGGGTTCCGCGGCATGGTGCGCAAGCCGTACGAGATCGAGGAGCTGGCGACGTGCGTCGCCCGGGTGTTGTCGGGCTCCGCCGGGAGCTGAGGCGGCGCGGCGCGCCTCACCGGGCGAAGAACGGCGTCTGCTCGAGGCCGTTGATCGTGAACTGCACGGCGACGGCGGCGAGCAGCAGGCCCATGATGCGGGTCACCAGCTTCAGCGCCAGGGGATTGGCCCGCCGCGCGCCGCTGCTGGCGAAACGAAGAATCAGATACGAGAGGAGGCAGACGGCGCCGATGCTGGCGAAGAGCGCGAGGTGCTGGGCCAGCCCGCGGGCCTGCCCGAGGAGGATGAGCGAGGTGGAGATGGCGCCTGGGCCGGCGAGCATCGGAACGCCGAGGGGGGTGATGGCGATGTCGTCCTTCTGCGCCCCGGCCTCCACCTCCTCGTCGCTTTGGCGGTCGCGCGCGCGGTTGGCGTAGAGCATGTCGAGCGCGATGCGCAGGAGCAGGACGCTGCCGGCGATCTGGAACGCGGCCATCGTGATTCCGAGGAACTGGAAGATCCATTTCCCGGCGAGCGCGAAGAGGATCAGCACGCCCGCGGCCACGGCGCTGGCCAGCCCCGCCATGCGCCGCTGTTGCTGGGGCGTGTCGTGGTCGGTCATCGCCAGGAACATCGGAATGATCGCGATCGGGTCGATGATCACGAACATGGAGGTGAAGGCGAAGAGCGTGTATTCGAGCAGGTTCACGCGAGCTCCGAGGATGGCGAAGTCGGGTCCGGGCGCACTCCCAAACTGGCGCCGGCGGCTCCGGGGCGCCCACGGACCCGCCGCCGGGGTTTCCAGCAAGGCACAAAAGGAAAAGCTCCGATGGTGGCCGGACACCGTTTAGGCTATCAAGGTACCCGTCAGAACGTCCGCGGCGCCGATCCCATCCCACCGACGGACCCCTCTTTGAACCGCAGCGCCGCGAACGCGGCCCCCAGTGAGTCGGCCGATCACCCCCCGCAACGGGGCAGACGGCGCGGCGGCTCCACGGCTTTCGGAACATCGCCCAAAGCGATGTTTCGCGACAGGGGGAAGACGGACCGCCAGTGGGGGCGGGCCGTCTTCCCCGCTGGCGCGAGCCACTGCAGACGGGGAACGACCGCCCCTGCGGTCAGGGCGCCGCGGCGCCCGCGGCCTTGTTCTCGGCCGCGGCGGCGGGTGCCGGCTTCAACGAGAAATCGAGTCGCAGCACCACCTTCGAGGTCACGCCCTGCTGGTTCAGCAACGCCGGCGTGTAGAACGCGCGCTCGATCGTCCACACCGCGGCCTTGGCGAAGGCCTGGTCCGTCGCCTCGGTGCACTGGACCTCCGCGGTGCGGCCGGTCTCGAGTACCAGAAATTCTACGACAGCGTAGGCCGGCTGCCCCCAGCTCACCCATTTCTGCGGGTAGATCAGCGGGGCCGGGCGGTACAGGGAGGCCGGGCGCTCGGGCTGGACATCGCGTTTCCAGCGTCGGCTGAAATGGGCCTCCCGCTTGTAGGGCACCGGTGTGTCGGCCGGGGCTTTCGCCTGCGCGAGCGGTGCGGCCGCGCTGACCAGGCCGGCGAGGAGGAGTCCGAGAAGGAGGGCGGGTCTCATGGGCAGCACGGTTGAAGGGGAATGGCGCGCGGGCGAGAGGGTTTTTCGCGATCGACGCGACCGGCGCCCGTCACCGGTTTCATGGCCGCGGACCCGCGGCAAGCCTTCTACGCGCCGCAGGCGCGCGAGGTGGAGTTTCGGGCCGCGCTCACCGCGGCGGCGGGCGGGCGCCCTTCAACGCGCTCGTGCTTCGGCGCGGGCGTGAGTCGACCTTGATCGGCGCCGGTCCCGGCGGCGCGGAGCCCGAAGGCTGCGATCTGGTGGCGAACCTGGCCCGGCTCGGGGTCGCGCCGGCGGAGGTGACGGACTGCGACGAGCCGCTCGCGGCGGCGGCGCGGCAGAGGGTCTTCGCGCAACCCGCCGCCGAGGGCTCGCGGATGGCTGTTCTCGCGAACAGCTCCACAGTCGGAAGGCGTCGTTGTCGCGGCTCGCGAGCAGCGCCACGGTGGATCGACTCTGGGGCGCCGTTCGCGAGAACGGCGATGACCGGGCGCGACGGGAAGCTGCTCTTGCGAGCAGCTCCACATTCACCCGAGGCATCCGTCGGGCTCGCCGGTTTCCCGGCGCCGGAGGATCGGCTCTCTCCGGCGCGGCCGGCGTGGGCCGGCGGGCGCTCCGGAGGTCAACGCGCGTAGGCGGGGTCGAGATCGAGACGGAAGTACCCGCGGGCGTTGGCGAAGCAGATGTTGCGCACCATGCCGCCGACGAGTTCGCGGTCGTTGGGGAGCTCGCCCTTCTCCATCTCGGCGCCGAGCAGGTTGCAGAGCACGCGACGGAAATACTCGTGGCGCGTGTAGCTGAGGAAGCTGCGCGAGTCGGTGAGCATGCCGACGAAGCGGCCGAGCAGGCCGAGGTTCGAGAGCGCGCCGAGCTGCCACTCCATCGCCTCCTTCTGGTCGAGGAACCACCAGCCGCTGCCGTACTGGATCTTGCCGGGCACGGTGCCGTCCTGGAAATTTCCGATCATCGTCGCGAAGGCGTAGTTGTCCGAAGGATTCAGATTGTAGAGGACGGTGCGCGGGAGCTCGTTGGTGGAGTCGAGCGTGTTGAGATAGCGCGAGAGGGCGACGGTCTGCGGGAAGTCGCCGATGGAGTCGAAGCCGGTGTCGGGACCGAGGGCGGTGAGCAGGCGGGTGTTGTTGTTCCGCAGCGCGCCGAGGTGGAGCTGCTTGGTCCAGCCGCGCTTGGCGTCCCAGCGGCCGAACTCGAGCATCATGAACGAGGCGAACTGCGCGAACTGGGCCTTGGTCGCGGCCTTGCCGGCGCGGGCGTCGTCGAAGATCGCCTTCGCCTCGGCGGCGGCGCAGGGCTCCGCGAAGCACTGCTCCAGGCCGTGGTCGGAGACGCGGGCGCCGACGGCGTGGAAGTCGGCGTGGCGCCGGTCGAGGGCGGCGAGGAAGTTGTCGAAGGAGTTGACCGGCGTCTTGGCGGCGGCGGCGAGCTTCTCGAGCCAGGCGTTGAAGGCGGCGGGCTGGTCGACGATGAGCGCCTTGTCGGGTCGAAAAGTCGGATACACCCGGGTCCTGATGCCGAGCTTCTTGATCTGCTCGTGCTGCTCGAGCGAGTCGGCCGGGTCGTCGGTCGTGCAGACCACGGCGACCTTGTTGGCGGCGAGGATGTCGTGGACGCGCATCGTCGCGAGGCGCTCGTTGGCGACCTGCCAGATCCTGTCGGCGGTGGCCGGGCTGATGAGGCAGTCGAGGCCGAAGTAGCGGGCGAGCTCGAGGTGCGACCAGTGGTAGAGCGGGTTGCGCAGGGTGTTCGGCACGGTCGCGCACCAGGCGTCGAACTTCTCGCGCGGGGTGGCGTCGCCGGTGGCGAAGCGCTCGGGCACGCCGTTGGAGCGCATGGCGCGCCACTTGTAGTGGTCGCCGCCGAGCCAGATCTCGGCGAGGTCGGCGAAGCGGTGGTTCTCGAGGATGAGCTTCTGCGGCAGGTGGCAGTGGTAGTCGAAGATCGGCTCGTCCTTGGCGAAGGAATGGAAGAGGTCGCGGGCGGCCTCCGTGTGGAGGAGGAAGTTGTCGTGGATAAATGGTTTCATCGGGCGATGTCGTTGAGGAGTTCGTCGTAGCTGGCGAAGGCGGCGAGCTTGGCGCGGGCGGCCGCGCAGCGCTCGGCGGGCACGAGCCGGGTGTTCTCGGCGAGGAAGACGAGGTAGCCGGCGATGCCCTTGGCGAAGAGCAGCTGGGCCTCGGGGCTGATCGCGTAGAAACGCGCGCGCTGGCCGTAGCCGGCGGGCGTGTGGTCGCCGAGCGCCGCCTTCTCGGCGCGGCCGCCGGCGGTGAGCACGTAGAGGAAGTTGTATTCGAAGACGAACATGTGGTTCGGACTGACCGGCAGCGCCTCGAGGGCGGCGCGGGTGGCGGCGGCGTCGGCGAAGACCTCGGTGGGCTGGCCGGCGGCGGCGAGCGCGGTGGTGATGAAGCTGCGCGCCATCTTCTGCTCGGTGGCGTCGGCGCTGAAGGCGCCGAGGAGGGCGAGCTCGAGGGTGAAACGGTACCAGTCCTTCCACAGCGCCTGGTCGGCCGGGTTCTGCGACGCGGCGACGGCGAGGCTCATCTCATAGGTGTAGCGGCCGCTGGTCTTGAT
>JAEZSJ010000043.1 GCA_023443985.1 Verrucomicrobiota bacterium
CCGCAACCTCGCGCTCAACCACCTGCGCGACCACCCCGCCGAGGCCGAGCTCGACCCCGACACTGCCACCGGCGATGCGCGCTCCGCCGCCGAGCGCCTCGGCCGCGACGAGGCGCTCGGTGCCGTCCGCCTGCTCCTGGCCGAGCTGCCGGACGCCGACCGCCGCCTCATCCACCTCAAGTACCACGAAGAGCTTCAGTATCAGGAGATCGGACGCCGCACCGGCCTGAGCGCCGGCAACGTCGGTTTCCGCCTGCACCACCTCCTCAAAGCGCTCGCCGACGCGCTCCGCCGCGCCGGCATCGAAGGAAGTGAGGGCTGAACATGACTTCCGCCAACCAACCGCCCGCCCCGCACCGTCCGACCGACGACCAGCTCGAGGAACGCATCGTCGCCTGGGTCCTCGGCTAGGCTTCCGATTTCGAGATCGCCGCGCTCCAAGCCGCCGTCGCCGCCCGCCCCGAGCTCGCCGCCTTCAAGCGCCGAATCGAAGCCGTCCACGGACTCGTCGGCGAGGCCGCGCGCCCCGAAACCGCGCCGCTCCGGCTCTCGCCCGCCCGCCGCGCCAAACTCCTCGCCGCCATCGGTTCCGCCTCCGCTGTAGCCGGGCGCGCTGACCCCGGAAAAACCGCCGCTGCACCCAAAACCAGCAAGCCCGCCAAACCTTCCGCCCTCCACCTGCTGCGCCCACCCGCGCGCCCGTGGTGGCGCAACGACTGGTTCTACTCCGCCGCCGCCTGCGTGGTCATCAGCATCGGCGGTTTCTGGGCGCTCGGCACACTGCCGAAGGAGCCGCAGCGCCCCGATCCGGATGCGTCTTTCGCCTGCTCCATCCCAGCGGATGCTGTGTACGAGAAAGCCGAGGAAGAACTTCCAGAGCCGCTGAACACGGTCGGCTATTCGGAGATCACCACGGTGGTTAAGCCGGCTCCATTGGTACTCAACGCACCGCCCGCGCTGTCGAAAGAGACTCGTTCGCTATCGGTGAAGCCAAGCATGAGCTTCGGGATGAAGGCCCCGGCTACCGCTGCTCCGCGCGGAGGTTCGTCGAACCTGCCGAAACGCGAAGTCGAAGTGGCTAGCGCCCGTGGCTACTCCGGTTCTACCGACGAAGGCTCCACTGGAGTGATGGAACCGTTCGAGGTCGCTGCTGATGCGAGCGTCGGCTATGCGGCTACATCCACCCTCGCTGGCACACGACTTCGAACTGGGCTAAAGGATGTGGGCTCCTCGATCTCCGTCGTCTCAAGCCAGTTCCTAAAGGACGTCGGCGCGACGGACGACAAGTCGATGCTCGGCTACACGGCGAATACGGAGGTCGGTGGCCTTGCAGGAAACTACGCGGGGAAATCCGCCTCCCGCGACAGCTTCCTTTCCAAGCGCAAGGCCGAGCGCAGCGGCGGCAAGGGTGGGGCGCCGGCCCCGGCCGCGCCGGTCGTCGGCGGCGAAGCGGACGAAGTCGTGGTGCTCTCGCCGTTCTCCGTCTCGGATCACTCCGATTCGCGATTCCTGCGCAGCAAACGCGCACCGAAGCAGCCCAAGCGCTCCGATCCTTCGGCGACCACCGCTGGCATGGGGGCCGGTGGCCTCGATCAGAACCAAGTGCTCCTGCCCGCGGCGTCCACCGCGTCCACTCCGTCCACGCAGTCCACCGCCGATTCCGACAAGCCCCTCCCTCGCCCCGCCCAGAAACCCCTCCCGCCGCCCACGGCCGACGAGACCAGCGCCGCGCAGGAGCCGGTCTCCACGTTCTCGCTCCACGTGAGCGACGCCTCGTTCAAACTCGCGCTCGCCGCGCTTGCCGCGGGCCGCATGCCCGACGCCGCCTCGATCCGGCCCGAGGAGTTCTACAACGCTTTCGACTACGGCGACCCGGCGCCGGGCGCCGGCGAAAAGGTTTCCTGCCGCATCGAGCAGTCGGCGCATCCGTTCGCGCAGCAGCGCAACCTCGTGCGCATCGCGGTGCGCGTGCCGGCCACCGGCCGTGGCGCGGGCACCCCGCTCAACCTCACCGTGTTGCTCGACACCTCCGGCTCGATGGAGCGCCCCGACCGCCGCGCTGCCGTGCGCGCCGCGCTCAAGACGCTCGTCGGCCTGCTCGGGCCGGCCGACCGCCTCACGCTCATCGGCTTCGCGCGCCAGCCGCGCCTGCTCGCCGAGGCGTTCGATGGCAACCACGCCAACCAGTTGCTCGATCTGCTCGATCGCACGCCTGCCGAGGGCGGCACCAACCTCGAGGAGGCGCTCAAGCTCGGCGGTGAGCTTGCGCGTCGCCATTTTGCCGATACCGCACAGAACCGCATCGTCCTCCTCACCGACGGCGCCGCCAACCTCGGCAACGCCGAACCCGAGCGCCTGTCCGCCGTCATCGAGACGCTGCGCAGCCAGCGCATCGCGTTCGACGCCTGCGGCGTGGGCCTCGAGGGCGTCGAGGACGAGATGCTCGAGGCGCTCACCCGCAAGGGCGACGGCCGCTACTACGTGCTCGATTCGCCCGAGGCGGCCGACGCCGGTTTCGCCCGCCAGCTCGCGGGCGCGTTCCGCCCCGCCGCCGAGAACGTGAAGCTCCAGGTGCGTTTCAACCCGGCGCGCGTCGGCCGCTATCGTCTCGTCGGTTTCGAGAAACACCGCCTGCGCGAGGAGGATTTCCGCAACGACGCCGTCGACGCCGCCGAGATCTCCGCCGAGGAGGCCGCGGTCGCCGTGTACGAGATCGCGGCGCTCCCGCAGGGCGAGGGCGAGCTCGGCGAGGTGTTTGTCCGTTTCCGCGACGCGGCGACGAAGCAGATGGTCGAGCGCTCGTGGACGTTGCCCTACGAGTCGCGCGCCGTCGCGTTCGACCGCGCTTCGCCCAGCCTCCAGCTCGCCGGCACCGCAGCCGCGCTCGCCGAGAAGCTCCGCGGCGGCCCCACCGGCGACCGCGTCGAACTCGACCAACTCGCGCCGCTCGTCGCCGCCCAGCGCGCCCGCCGCCCCGACGACAAGCGCATCCAGGACCTCGTCACGCTGTTCGAGCGGCTGCGGAGGATGAATCAATGAGTGCCGGTCTATCGAAGGTAGGGCGAACCGTCCCCGGTGAGCCGAAGCTCGGTCCGCGGCCGGACACCAGCGACCATCAGTCTGCTCCGTCGGATCCGTTGGTATGACATTTCCCTGACAAACCTCTGACCCGCCCCTGACGACTTCGACGTCCGCTTGTGCGAGAATCGCGCACGGCGCATCCACGCTACACCTTCAACCGCAGAAATCCCATGCTCGCCCCAATCGTTTCCGGTTCTTCTGTCCGCCGCCGCTTCAGCCGCACATTGGCCGGCGCGACACTCTTTCTTGCCGGCGTCTTGTGCGCCGCGCCGAAGCCGGCCGACACCGCGAAGGCCGCAGCCACGCTCACGCCGGAAGGCGGGCGAATCGTCGTCGATGTGCAGGGTGTGCCGCCGGCGGTGCCGCTGTTCTTCTCCGCCGTCGCCGAACAGACCGTACGGGCCGCCGCCGCCGAGCTCACGAGCGAGTTGCGGCTGAAACTCCACGTCGTGCAGGGTAGGCCCGAGGTGCTCTCCCTCGGGCTCAGTGGCGAGGGCGATGTCACCGAAGTTCTTGGGCAAACTGGCACGACTCTCGCCTCGTGGAGCGTGCGCCAGATCCCGGGCTCGGCGAAACGTTTCCTCGATCTGCGCCCCGCCCTCGCCGACGGCGTGCCCGCGCCGCGCGAGCTCGACCTCGTCGTCCGCACGCGCCTGCGCAAGCCCGCGGTGCCCGGTAACATCCCCGTGTTGCTTGTCGCGCCCGGCGATGCCGTGGGCTTCACGTCCACGATCACCGTGCAGGCCGATTCTGCGCTCGACTGCCGGGTGGCGGCCGCCAACGGCCTCGTCGCCCTCGGCGAGGCGCGCACGCCGCGCGAGCCGTTGCGCTTCACCACCACCGGCGAGGCCACGCTTTCCCTCAAACTGACGCCGCGCGGTGCGGCTCCCGCCGAGGCCGAACTTCTCGGCGCGCAGCTTACCGGCCGGATCAACGAGGCGGCGCAGAGCGCGGAGTTTCGCCTCCGCGCCCAGCTCCGCTCCGCGAAGGCCGGCGCGCGCCTTCCGTTGCTCAAGGGCGCGGCGGCGCCGAGCGACAAGGCCGCCGGCGACGGCTGGCATCTCGAGCTCGCGCCGGCCGACAGCGCGTTCCACGGCTACGAGCTTGTGACCGAGCGCGAGGGTGCGTTGGCCGTCGACCTGGCATTTGCCGCCGCGATCCGCGAAGTGGGCGAATGGCGCGTGCTCGATTTCTCAATGCCGGCGGGCGCGGTCGTGCCGTTGCAGCTCGACGGGCTGCCGGCGGGCGTGAGCTTCGATCCCGAGCGGCCGATCCTACCGGTCGCCACCGCGCAGGGCTGGCAGGGTTTCCTCCCGGCTGATGGCGCCACGGCGCTCGCGTGGAAACACGAGGCCAAGGCCGCCGAGGGCGCGCTCTTCTTTACCAGCACCGAGCAGACGGACTCGCGCCTCGGCGCCGGGCTGCTGCGGCAGGAGTCGACCCTCGCATTGCAGATCCTGCAGGGGAAACTCACCGCGCTGCGCATCCGGCTCGACGGGCCGGGCGAGATCGTGGGAGTCGAGGCGGCGAATCTGCTGAGCTGGCGGGTGGTGCCGGCGGACACCGGGCGGACGTTGGAGCTGCAGTTCAGCCGGCCGGTGGAGCAATCCGGCTCGGTCACGGTGCGCAGCCAGACAGAGCTCGGTGCGTTTCCGATCAAAGTGGAGCCGCTGCGGCTCGCACCCGAGGGCGTGGTGCGGCACTCCGGTTTCCTGCGCGTGGCCAACGACGGCGCTGTGCGCCTCGAGGTCGCGGAGGTCGCCGGCATGATGCAGCTCGCACCGGAGCAGTATCCTGAGGACGACCTCGACGCGGACGAGGTGCGCCAGATCTTCGTCTATCGTTTCCCGGCGGCGGAGCGGAGCTACCGCCTGCTGGCATCGCAGATCCAGCCCGAGGTCGGCGTGTCGGCGATCCTCACCTACGAGCTCGGCGAGACCGACCGCACGCTTGCGGCCAGCCTCGAGCTCGACGTGCGCGAGGCGCCGTTGCGCGACTGGACGATCCAGATTCCGGCCGACTACACGGTCGTCGGCGTGACCGGGCGCGGCGTGGGCGACTTCATCGCGGAGTCGGGTACCACCGGCGGGTTGCGGCCGCTGAAGGTGCTGTTCTCCGAACCGATCGAGGGACGCGAGCTGCTCCAGCTTCGCCTCGAGAAGAATCAGCCCGCCGCGGCGGGTGAGTGGGTGCTGCCGGTGCTGCGGTTACCCGGCGCGAAATACGTGCGGGGGCATATCGGAGTCGTGGCGACGCCGGGCTACCGGCTGGTGCCGGGCGCCGTGGAGCGGCTGGTCGAGGTGCCGCTGAGCTATTTCCCGCAACAGGTCGCGCGGCTCCAGCAGGCGTGGCGGTTGCGCGAGCCCGACTGGTCCGCGGCCGTGAAGGTCGAGGCGCTCGGGCAGAGCGTGCAGGCCGACGTGTTCCACCTCTACACGGTGAAGGAGGGCGTGGTCTACGGGAGCGTGCTGCTGAACTATTTCGTGGTCGGCGCGCCGGCGACCGAGTGGCGCCTCGCGATGCCGGCGGAGGCGGGCAACGTCGATGTTGTCGGCCAGAACGTGCGGCGCGACTGGCGCCGCGAGGGCGACCAGATCGTCGTGGCGCTGCACCAGCCGGTGCTCGGCGCGGCGACGCTGCTGGTGACCTTCGAGCAGCCGATGAGCGCGCGCGGTGGCACGAGCCAGCCCGGCCAGGTGCGCCCGCTCGGCGTGCAGGCCGAACGCGGCTACGTGCAGGTCGTGAGCCCGGCGCAGGTGAAGCACGAGATCCGCAAGGCCGAGGGCGGTCTCCTGAAACTGGAGCCGCTGGAGCTGCCGGCGGAGTACCGGCTGCTGACCAGCGCGCCCTCGCTGGCGATCTACCAGTACACGGCGCGGCCGTTCGCGCTGGAGGTCGGCGTCGAGTGGTACGCGGCGGGCGAGACGGTCGACCAGGTCGTCGACTTCGCGAAGCTCGCCAGCCAGGTTTCCCGCGACGGGCAGATCGTCACGGACGCGCAGTTCTTCGTGAAGACCCGCGGTCGCAAGGCGCTGCGGCTCGAGCTGCCCGCCGGGGCGAAGCTCTGGGAGGTGCGCGTCGACAACGAAATCGTCACCGCCCGCGCCGACGGCGGGCAGACGCTTGTGCCGCTGCCGGCGAAGCTGAATCCCAACGACCCGGTCGCCGTCACGCTGCGGCTCGGCCAGGCGACCGGCGGCGGCTCGACGATCAAACTCGTCGCTCCGCGCACCGTGGCGCCGAGCGTCATCAACGAATGGACACTGCGCGCCGACAGCGGACGCCAGCTCGCGCCCCGCGGCGGCAACGCCGAGCTGGTGCGCCCCGCGCTGACCGAGACCGGCTTCGAGTGGATCGCGCGGCGCGGCACATTCAGCGCGGTGCTGCTCCTCGGTTGCATGGCGTTTGGCGCGCTGCTTGCCCGGAGCGCGCGCTGGCGGGTGCCCGCGATGATCGTTTTTGCCAACGTGATGGTCGCGGCGCTCTTCGTTGCGTTCTCGGCGCTCGTGAACCGGGCTCCGAATCTCCAGGAGCTCAGCTATGCGGCGACGATGGTACCGGCCGGCGATGGTGTCGTGATCGAGGTGGCGAACCTGCATCCGCTGCTTGCGATGGTCTCGTGGTGGGGCGTGGCGGCGCTGGCGGCAGGAGCGGTGATTGCCTTTGTCGCGTGGCGTCGCGATTTCGGCGCGACACTGGCCGGCGGCATCGTTCTCGCCGCGGCAGGTTTGCTCGCACAGCACGGTGGTGCGGTGCTCTTCTATCTGGCGGTATGCGCGGCGGTGGCGCTGCTGCTCCTCGTGCCGACTTTCAACCACTGGAGCCGCGACCGGCGCGAACGCGCGGCGGCGGAATCCGAGGAAAGTGGCGCCGCTCGTGAGAACGGCGATTCCCCGGAACGCGATTCTCGCGAGCCGCGCCACACGGAAGGCGGCGAGAGCGCATCCGGTGGCCCGGCTTCGGCACTGCCGTTGATCGCCCTGATCGGCACGCTGGCACTCGCGCTCGGCGCGCGCCCGGCACAGGCCGAGACGGCGCCCGACACGCTCGGCAAGCCCGCGCTCTCCGCGGTGCAGACGTGGACGATTCGCGACGGCCGGCTGACGGGCGAACTTGAGTTCACCGTGCGCGGCGGCCCCGGCGACAGCTTCCTGCTGCTGCGGCCCCCGGCGGTGCTGACGGATTTCAAGGCCGACGGCCTCCGCCTCGGCAAGGCGCTCGATGAAGGCAACCAGACCTCGTACTACGTCGCCCCCGAACGCGACGGCCTGCTCACGGCGCGCGTGCGCTTCGAGCTGCCCGTGGCGAAGGGCACGACGGCGATCTCGTTGCCCACCGGGCCGGCGGCGGCGCAGCGCGTGACGCTCGTGCTCGACCAAGGAGGCTGGGAGTTCGCCTCGCCCGCCGCGGTGCAGGTCACGCCGACACCGAATCTCGGCGACGCCCGCAGCGGTGCCACGCTCGTGCTCGCCCCGCAGGGCGAACCGGTGGTGCAGTTCGTGCCGAAGCGGCGCGACGCCGCGACCGAGGCGACACAGTTCTTCGCGGAGACAACGCAGCTCTTCCTGCCCGGCCCCGGCGCGGTCAACGGCCGGGCGGTCGTATCCATACGCCCGGTGCAAGGGCGCTTGACGAGCCTCGCGCTCGAGGTGCCCGCCGGGCTGACGGTGGGCGAGGTCGGCAGTGACGACGTCGAAGTCTCGGCCTGGCGTTTCGATCCGGAGAAGCACCGGCTGCAGATCACGCTCGCCTCTCCGCAGGAGCGTCAGTTCCGCCTCGGGTTGGAGATGCAACTCGGCGCAGGGGCGCTGCCGTTCACGCTCGAGCTCGCGCCGTTGCGCGTGGTGGGCGCGGCGGGCGATGTCGGCATGCTCGCGCTCGCCTTCGGCGGCGACGCACAGCCGGAGGGCGTGCGGGTCGAGGGCCTTTCGACGGTGAATGCCGAGGACTTCGATCCCGAGCTGATTCCGGAGAACGAGGACGGCGACCCGGCGGCGACGTTGCAGCACGTGTGGCGTTTCGGGCAGGGCGGCGGGCGTGTGTTCCTGACGGTCGCCCCGGTCGCGCCCGAGGTGCGCGTGGTCGGCCGCCAGGTGCTCTCGCTCGACGACGACCGGATGGTGATGGCCGTCGATCTCGCGGCGGCGATCACCCGCGTGGGGTTGTTCAAACTCAGCTTCGCGCTGCCCGCCGGCCTCGAGGTGGAGGCGCTCAGCGGTGACGCGCTCAGCCACTGGACGGAGGCGCAGGAGGGCAACCAGCGCATCGTGACGCTGCACCTCAACGGCCGCACGCTCGGCGACGAGAAGTTTGCGCTCACGCTCGTCGGCACGGCGCCTCACGCACAGGAGGCGTGGCCGTTGCCGCACGTGCAGATCCGAGAGGCCACGCGCCAGACCGGCGAAGCGCTCGTGGTGCCCGGCAAGGGCCTGCGGTTGCGCGCGGTCGAGCGTGAGAAGGTCACGCAGCTCGACCCGCGGCAGGTCGGCGGCCTGCAGCCCGGCACGCTGGCGTTCCGGTTGTTGCAGGAGGACTGGTCGGTGAAGCTCGGGATCGAGGCGCTGGAGCCGTGGGTGACGGTGCAGGCGCTCCAGGAGACGACCGTGCGCGAGGGGCAGACTCTCGTGCGGCTCGGCCTGCGCTACCGCGTGGAGAACGCCGCGGTGAAGCAGTTCCGTCTGCTGCTGCCGGGGCTGGGCGACGAACGCGTCCGCACGGTGCGCGCGACCGGCGCGGCCGTGAGCGACCTCGTGCGGGTTTCCGGCAGCGATGATCTGTGGGAGATCCGCCTCCAACGCGGCATTGCCGGCGAGACCGACGTGCAGATCGAGTACCAGGGGCCGTCGGCCGGTGACCAAAAAACGGAGACGCTGGCCGTGCCGGAATTCGTGGGCGTGCGGCAGGCGGTGCAGTTCGCCGTCGTGCGCGCGGGTGGCCGGCTGGAGCTCGAGAGCGGGGCGTTGCCGCGCGGCTGGGCGCGGGCCGACTGGAGCGCGGTGCCGGCGTTTCTGCAGAACCGCACGGATCGCAGCGTGCCGGCGCTGTGTTTCCGCGTGGCGGAGGCCGAGGCGCCGCTCACGGTCGCCGTGCGCCGCCACGACGTGGCCGAGGCGCTCAAGCTGCGCGTGACGCAGGGCGAGCTCGCCACGTTGTTCTCGCCGAAGGGTGAAAGCCTCACCGCGGTGGATCTGCGCGTCGACGTGCTTGAGAAGAGCACGCTGGGAATGCGGCTGCCCGAGGGCGCGGCGCTGTTCAACACGTTCGTCAACGGCGAGAGCGTGGCGGTCGTGCGCGAGGGCGACGCGTATCTGTTCCACGTCGTGCCGATCTCCGCCGGCGAGCGTGCGGCGACGGTGCGCGTGGTGTACTCGGCGCCGTCACGAAGAGACGGCGACGTGGCGCTGATCGGGCCGCGGCTCAACGTGCCGCTGGAGAACGTCGCGTGGCGCGTGGTGATCCCAACCGGTTACGAGCTGGCCGGTTACGGTGGCGGGCTGCGGTTGCGCGAGGAGCGCTACGGCGGGTCGTTCAGCGTGGCGGACTACCAGTCGTCGGTCTTCACGAAGCGCTCGACCGAGTCGAAGAAGGCCGTGGCGATGCTGCAGGAGGCGAACAAGCTCATGCAGAAGGGCGACCAGCAGAAGGCCGGCGAGGTGCTCGCCCGCGCCTACAACACGCAGGCGCTCGACGAGGCGGCCAACGAGGACGCCCGCGTTCAGCTCCGAAATCTGAAGACACAGCAGACCGTGCTCGGCCTGAACACCCGCCGGCAGCGCCTCTACCTCGACAATCGTGTCGAGGCCGCGCGCAACGAGCAGCTCGAGCAGGCGGCCAGCCTGAACCCGTTCATGCAGGGCCAGGTGAACTTCGACCCCACGCAGGTCGACCAGCTCCTCATGGGCAACTCGGCCGACGAGAACACCGCGCTGCGCGGCATCGCCGACCGGCTCGTCGAGCAGCAGCTCGCCGCCGAGCCCGCGCCGCGCGCGATCGACGTGACGCTCAGCGAACGCGGCCAGGTGCTCACCTTCACGCGCAGCCTGCAGGTCGAGGGCGACAAGCCGCTCCAGCTCACGCTCGACCTCGCCCGCACCGCGCGCCCGCCGTACGCGACGGCTGCCATGGTCCTCCTCGCCCTCGCGGGCATCGCCGCGGTCCCGCTCGCGCGCCGGAAGTGAGCGGCGCGCGCGGGGCGTCTCTTCGGGGCGGCCCGGCGAGCGCGCGCGTTCTTCCAACGAAATAGAAAGTAATCGAGCGCCGGTAGGCCGGAGTGCTCTGCACGTTCTTGGCGAAACAAGTCGAAGGCAGCGGCGCCCGTGCGGGCGCGACCTGGGGCAAGGTTGGGCTTGCCCGGCGACGGGTCGTGTCATAATCGGGCACTACATTCCGATGAAAACTCGCGCGTTGGTCCTCGTTCTGGTTACGCTCGCCGGCGTGTCCGTCCCGGCCCAGGGGCAGTCGATCGCTCTCACGGGAAGCGTGTACAATCAGAGTTTCGACACGCTGATGAACTATGGAACCGCCACCAACACGTTGTCCTTGGAGGGCTGGTACCTGGCGGAGAGCGGGGGATCCCGGGCCGATGGCGGTTACGTTGTTTCCTCCGGCTCATTGAGCGCGGGCGATAGTTACAGCTACGGGGCGGAGGGTTCCTCGGAGCGTGCGTTGGGCTGCCTGCGCAGCGGCGCGCTCGTTCCATTG
>JAEZSJ010000063.1 GCA_023443985.1 Verrucomicrobiota bacterium
GCTCATTGCCCTCGCGCGGGCCACCGAAACCGGCGTCGCGTTGTTCCCCGACTTCGCGGGGACCCCGCTCGCCGCGGAACTCGCCGCCGCGGCCTTGGCCACGACTGCGACCGCCCCGGCGGCGGCGCTCGCCGCGGAACTCGCCGCCTTCGCGGTGGGCGCGTTGTTCGCCGGATTGGGCCGGAGCGGTCTCTTCGGCCTTGCCGCCGAAGATGCTCTTCACCCAGCCGAAAAAGCCGGATTTTTTCTCGGTGGTCTCCGGAGCGGGGGCGGCCTGTTCGGGACGGCTGCTTTCGCGGCGGCCCTCCTCGAAACGGCGGCCGCCTTCGCGGCGTTCACCCTGCGGGCGTTCGCCCTCGAAACGGCGTTCACGGCGTTCCTCGCGGTACGGGCGGTCACCTTCGCGGCGCTCCCACCGCTGGTCCGCCTGCTGGCGCGGAGCGGGAGGGAGGATGTCGAGCTGCGGTTTCTCGGCGGGGGCGGTGGGCGCGGCGGGGGTCGCCGGCGCGGCCGGAACGGCCGTGTTGGCGGAAACGGGTTCCGGCGCGGGCGCGACCGGGACCTCGGGTTTCGGTTCATTCGCCACGGCTGCTGCCGGGGTCGGGGTGGCTGCCGGGACCGGAGCCGGTGTGGAGACGGGAGCCGGAGCGGTGGGGACGGGCTCGGGCTCGGTCGAACCGAAGCCGCTGGTGTTGCGCGGCAGCGGGATCACGGAGATCGCAGTGGGTTTGTAGGCGATTTCTGCGGTGGGCTGCGCCGTGGGAGCGGCGATCGTCTGGCGTTTGCCGCGCGAGAGGCCGGAACCGCGGCCGGTTCCGAATGCCGGAGCCGCCGGCGCGACCGGGGCGGCTTCAGGGGCCTGCGCCGGGGCGGCGGGAGCCGCGGCCTCGGGGGCAGGAGCGGCGGGTGCGGCCACAACGGGCTCGCCACCGGCCGGGCTCGTCTGGGGAGCCTGGTTTTCTTCTGGTGTGGACATGTCTCTTTCTGGGCGAGGCGCGCGCAGCAGGGGCGGCGGCGCCGATGGTTGGGGCGGCCGGGGCGCGATAAACCGCGCCGCAAGAGCGGCCGCCGGAGGACGCGGAGCATCCCGGGGCTGCGGCCGGGGGGTCAACAGCATAAGCTCGGTGTCGCCGGCGGCGCCCAGCGACTCGGGATGGGACTAGCGGGTCGGCGCCACGCCTGAGCCGAGCACGCGCCCGAGCACAGCAGCGAGTTCGCTGAGGCAGTAGGGTTTGGTGACGGTGCCGGAGAACCCGTGCTCGCGGAAGTTCAGCAGCACCTCGTTGTCGGCATAACCGCTCGACACCAGGGCACGCACCCGCGGCTCGAGCGCGCGGAGGTGTTTCACGGTTTCGAGGCCGCCCATTCCGGCGGGCACGGTGAGGTCGAGGATGACGGCCTCGAAGGGGCGGCCGGCGGCGCGGGCGCGGGCGTACGTCTCCACTGCTTCCGCGCCATCACGGACGACCTCGGTCTCGAAACCGAGGCGCGAGAGGATGTCCGGCGCCATCTGCCGGATCGCCGGCTCGTCGTCCATGAAGAGGATCCGTCCGGAGAAACGGGGCAGCGGGTCCTCGCGCCCAGGGCGCTCGATCCGTGCGCCGGGGTCCGCCGGCAGGTAGAGGAGGAAGACGGCGCCGCAGCCCGGGACCGACTCGACTCGCAACGCGCCGTAGTGGCGGCGTGCAATGGTCTGCGAGGTTGCGAGGCCGAGGCCGGAGCCGCGGCGTTTGGTCGTGAAATACGGCTGGAAGATGCGCGCCATATCATCCGGCTTGATACCGGGACCCTGGTCGCGGACCTCGACGACGACGAAGTGGTGCGGGCCGAGGCCGAGCTGGTGGGCGGTGTCGCGATGGATGTTGCGCGCGGCGACGGTGACGACGCCCCCGCCGGGCATCGCCTGGACGGCGTTGAGCACGAGGTTGTGCACGACCTGCCCGATCTGCCCGGCGTCGACTTCTGCCGGCCAGAGATCGCCGGCGAGATCGAAGTCGCACCGCACGCGGGAACCTTGGCGCGCGAACTTGGCGGCGTCGCGCAGGCAGACGGCGAGGTCGATGAGGCGGCGGACGGGTTCGCCCCCCTTGGAGTAGGTGAGGAGCTGCTGGGTCAGGTCGCGCGCTCGGCCGGTGGCCTTCTCGGCTTCCTCGAGCCACTCCTGCACCTCGCCCGAGAGGCTGGTGTCCATGCGCGCGAGGTTGATGTTGCCCAGCAGGGCGGTGAGGAGGTTGTTGAAATCATGCGCGACGCCGCCGGCGAGCAGCTCGAGCGACTCGCGCTTGGCGGCGCGCAGCAGATCTTCCTCGTTGCGCGGCGGGGTGTCGGGGGGGACGGGCGCCGCGGTCGGCACAGCGGTCACGACCACCCTCGGCCCGTCGCCCGTCTCGATCTGCGCGACGGCGACCGTGGCGGCCACCGTGCCGCCGGCCGGCCGGCGAAGCTGCCAGACCGGCTCCGGCTCGGGGCCGGAGTCGGCCCACGCCTTCAGCGTGTGCGGACTCGCGACGGCGGGAAAAGGCGAGGCGAGGCGCAGGCCGCGGAGCGCCGCGGGGGTGCAACCGAGGAGTGTGGCCGCAGCCGCGTTGCCGGCGAGGATCTCACCGGACCCCGGTTGGCAGACCCAGACCGGCAGCGGCTGGGCTGCGAGCAGTTGCTCCGCCGAGACCCCGGGCAGAGCCGGGGCAGTGGCCGAATCCTGCGGGGAAGCCATGGCGTGCTAGAGGCTTCGGCAAACGGGTCCAGTTGGTGCCGGTCGGGGGCCGGCAGGAGAGAGCCTGGTTCGTCGGACGAGGATGCGGGCGAGCAGGGAGGGGGGCATAGGAGTGGGCGAGTTCTTCGCCGGAGGGGGGATGTGCCCAACAGGAAAGGCACAGGCGCGGCGCATAATGAAGGTCCCGCCAGGCCGCCTGCTGCGAGTAAAAAAGCCGTCCGTTCGAAAAAGTTCAGGCCGGTAGGTGGGCGCGGTGGCCGGGCCGGGAAACGTCGGAGAACGTTTGCCGCGCGATCGCCACGACGAACACTGCGCGCATGGCCAACCCGGACGCTTCCGCCGATCGTTATCAGCCGGTCTACATGGGGCTGCCGGAGTACCGCGTGCTCCTGCCGCGGCTCTGGCTCGCGCTCCCCCTCACGCTCGGCGTGGTCGCGCTCGCGATGGGCCCGATGCTGCCGGAACCGTTCGCGTTCGCGACCGGGGTGGATCCGCGCGTGAGCGGCTGGTGGCAGGCGGCGCTGACGACGCCGGTGTTCTGGTGGAGCGGCTGGTTCTTCCTCAAGCGGTTCGTGCGCTCCTGGCGTACCCTGGATTTCAATATGTTCACGCTCACGGTCACCGGCACCGGCGCGGCCTATGCCTACAGCCTCGCGGCGCTGGTCGTGCCGGAGGCCTTCCCCGCATCACTGCGCCACGGCCACCACGTGCCGCTGTACTTCGAGTCCGCCGCGATGATCACCACACTCGTGCTGCTCGGCCAGATCATCGAACAGCGCGCGCACGCGCGCACCGGCGACGCCATCCGCGCGCTGCTGGCGCTCACCCCGCCGACGGCCGCGCGTCTCCGCGACGGTGGCGGCGAGGAAATCGTGCCGTTGGCCGAAGTGCGCGTGGGCGACCGGTTGCGGGTGCGGCCGGGCGACAAGGTGCCGACCGACGGCGTGGTCGTGGAGGGGCGCAGCACGGTCGACGAGTCGATGCTCACCGGCGAGCCGTTGCCGCTCGAGAAGCAACCCGGGGACGAGGTGACCGGCGGGACGGTGAACGCGACGGGGAGTTTCGTCTTCGAGACCCGCCGGGTGGGGGCGGACACCGTGCTCGCTCGGATAATACATCTCGTGGAGGCCGCCGAGGACGCGTCGCCGCCGATCCAGCGGGTGGCCGACCGGGTCGTCGAGTTCTTCGTGCCGGTCATCCTCGGGTGTGCGGCGGCGACGTTCGCGGTCTGGCTGGTGATCGGCGGAACCGCCGCACTGCCGGCCGCGCTCGCCCACGCGGTGGCGGTGCTCGTCGTGGCGTGCCCGTGCGCGCTCGGGCTGGCCACGCCGGTCTCGATCGTGACGGGCATCGGGCGCGGGGCGCGCGCCGGCGTGTTGGTGCGGGATGCGACGGCCTTGGAACATCTCGTCGATTGCGATGTGCTTGTCGTCGACAAGACGGGAACGCTCACCGAGGGGCGGCCGGAGGTGGTCGGGTTGGGCGCGGCGGAAGGGAAGAACGTGGATCGGTTGCTCGCCCTGGCGGCCGCGCTCGAGCGGGGGAGCGAGCACCCGCTCGCTCGCGCGGTGGTGCGGGCCGCGGAGGCTCGTGGACTCGAGATTCCCGACGCGGACGAGTTCCGCGCCGAACCCGGCGCGGGGGTGGAGGCGGAGCTCGAGGGCCGCCGGTTGCGTTTGGGCCGGCTCGCGTGGCTGGCGGTGCCGGCCGAGCCGATGCTGCTCGAGCAGGCGCGTGCTGCGGAGTCGGCGGGGCGGACGGCGATCTGGCTCGCGGACGAGAAGCGGGCGCTCGGATTTCTGGCGCTGGCGGATCGTCTGCGCCCGGACGCGCGAGCCTCCGTGGACGAGTTGCGCGATCTCGGGCTCGAGATCGTGATGGCGACCGGAGACAACGCCTCGGCCGCGGGGCGGGTCGCGGAGGAACTCGGACTCGCGGAACCGCACGCCGGACTGAGCCCCGCCGGGAAGCAGGAACTGGTGACGGCGCTGCAGCGCGCCGGCCGGCGCGTGGCTTTCGCCGGCGATGGGATCAACGATGCCCCGGCGCTCGCGGCGGCGAGAGTCGGCATCGCAATGGGGCAGGGCACCGACATCGCGATCGAGAGCGCCGGCGTGATCCTGCTCCATGGCGACCTGGGGGCGCTGGCGCGCGCCGTGCGACTGGGCCGCGCGGTGTTGCGGAACATCCGGCAGAACCTCTTCTGGGCGTTCTTCTACAACCTGCTCGGCGTGCCCCTGGCCGCGGGCGCGCTGGTGGCCTGGCCCGGCTGGTCGTTGCCGCCGATGTTTGCGGCGGTGGCGATGAGCCTGAGTTCGCTCACGGTGGTGGGAAATGCGCTGCGCTTGCGGCGACTCGCGCTTTGACCGCGGTGCGGGGAACCACTTCGCTCGCGCCGACGTCTCACCCACCACCATGCAAACGCGGACTCTTGCCCTGCTTCTCTGCGGTGCGCTGCTCGCCCTCGCGGGCTGCAACACGATTTCCGACCGGATCCGGCAGAAGGCGGAGGTGTTTGCGTCGCTGCCGGCCGCCGATCAGGAGCGGCTGCGCAAGGGGCAGGTCGCCGTGGGCGACACCCCGGATATGGTCTATATCGCGATTGGCGAGCCGACCCGGCGGACGCAGAAGACGACCGCGCAGGGCAGCCGCTCGGTGTGGATCTTCCGCGACTATTACGAGACCTACGAGGGCTCGCACATCGCCGGCTACCGCCGCGTGGTCGGCTTCGACCGGCGCACGGGTCAGAGGTTCGTGTACCTCGAACCCGCGTACGTGGACGTCTATCGCGAGCGCACCGAAGAGAAGCTCCGCATCATCTTCGAGAACGGCCGGGTGGCCGCGATCGAGGAGGTGAAGCGATAGGAGTGCTTCTCGTGGTCTGCCCGGCCGGCGACCGGCCGGCCAGCGCATCGGTCGGAGGCGGGCCGACCGATGCTGGTCACTTGTTCAAGCTAGAGCCCCGCGGCAGTCAGAGTTGCTTTGTCTGCGGGCAACCCCGGACTGAGGAATGTGAAGGAGCGTTGTCCGTAATCGCGGGCCAAAGGAGTTCCTGGGGGGAAGATGCCTTTGGTGAGATTCTCATGAAGGCGAACCGCAGGGATCGCGAAGGCGCCATGTTCGTTCCAATAGTCTTCAACGATCTTGTTCTCATCGCGTCCGTAGGCCTTCTTGAAATGTTGGATCTCCGTATGGAACATTCCTACGACTGCTCCCTTGATACAAATCGGGTTCTTCCCTGATCCGTAATAGGA
>JAEZSJ010000073.1 GCA_023443985.1 Verrucomicrobiota bacterium
GAGCAGGAGACCGCGGCGGCGAAGACGGCGGCGCTGGCGATCGCGCGCGAGCTGCGGTCGACACGCGAGAAGGCTGCGCGCGAGCTCGCGAAGGCGGCCGCGAAACGGATCGCGGAGCTCGGTTTCAAGAAGGCGGATTTCACCGTGCGGCTCACGACGGAGCCCGAGCTCGGGCCGGCGGGCGATTGCGCGGCGGAGTTCTTGTTTTCCCCGAACGTGGGCGAGGCCCCATTGGCGCTGCACAAGATCGCGTCGAGCGGTGAGCTCGCGCGCGTGATGCTCGCGCTCAAGACCGTGCTCGCGGATCTGGACAACGTGCCGCTGCTCGTCTTCGACGAGGTCGACGCGAACGTCGGCGGCGAGATCGGCCGGATCGTGGGCGAACGCATGGCCGGCATCGCGCGGAAGCACCAGGTGCTCTGCGTGACGCACCTGCCCCAGGTGGCGGCGCAGGCGGCGAACCATCTGCTCGTCGAGAAGGATCAGAGCGGCGCGCGCGCCGAGGTGACGATCCGCACGATCCACGAGACGAAGAAGGAGCGTGTATCCGAGCTGGCACGCATGCTGGGCGACCGCACGGCGAAGGCGGCGCTGCAGCACGCGGAGGAGTTGCTGCGGGGATAGGACTGTAGGTCGGGCTTTACGCCCGACTGGTTTGGCGGCGCTCCTTCCAGAGAGTCGGGCATGAAGCCCGACCTACGAAGACGGGCCGTTTGCGTGGTGCGGCGCTTCCGCCCGCACCGGCGGGCTCGGCGAAACGAGCTACGCCGGGTCGAAGATGGCGGCGTTGCGGTATCCGTGGGGCGGATCGGGTCTGCCGGCCCGGGCTGAAGCGCCGGGCCACGTGGTCAGCCTTCCACGGCGGCGCGACTGCGCCAGAGGCGGGTCGGCAGGGAGCCGAGCCCGATCACGGCGAGTTGGGAGAGCCAGAAGGCGGACAGCCAGAAGAACGCGGAGTCCATGAAGCCGTAGCTGTGCAGGCCCACGCCGAGCATGTTCACGCCGAACCAGGACGCGGCGGTGATGCAGTTGCCGAAGATCGCGAGGTTCATGAAGCCGCGCGGACCGACGAGGCGGCCCCAGCGTGCGTGGAGGATGACGGCGTTCCACAGCACGATCACGAGCGCGCCGTTCTCCTTCGGGTCCCAGCCCCAGAAACGGCCCCACGACTGGTCGGCCCAGATGCCGCCGAGCACGGTGCCCACGAGGCTGAAGAGCGTGGCGAAACAGACCGCACCGTACGTCATGCGCAGGAGCGACTGGGCGGTGGTTGCATCGAGCGAGCGTGAGAGCAGCCCGCGCAGCACGTAGATCAGCCCGAGCACTCCGGCGACGAAGCACGCGCCGTAGCCCATCGTGATGGTGACCACGTGCGTCGCCAACCAGAAGTTGTCGTCGAGCACGGCGCGCATCATCTCCATGGTGTCGCCGCTGAACTGGAGGTGGTGGGCGACGAGGAGGGTGACGAAACCGAGCACGCCCGCGACGACGTTGCCGATGGAGTTGCGGAAGAACCGCTCGAGGAGCAGCGCCAGGCCGGAACCGACCCAGCCGACGAAGAGGGCGGAGGAGTAGAGATTGGTGACGGGCGGGCGGCTCTCGATGTACATCCGCGCGGCGATGCCGGCGGTGGTGAGCAGCCAGGCGACGAGGCCGACGCGAAGCGCGGCGCGCGCGAGGACATCGGGCCAGAACAGCCACGAGACGAAGCCGAGCAGCGCGACGAGCACGTAGAGCACGGAGGCCCAGTAGAACGGCTGGGCGTGGTTGAAGCGGAACTCGAGGCCGGTGCGCGGGAGGCGCGGGTCGTCGCGGCCCACGAGGTGCTCGCCGAGCGCGGCGACGGCGTTGTTGAACAGCTCCGGATCGCCGGTGCGCCAAGCGCTGCCGAGTGCGGCGTAGTCGCGCACGGGCTGGGGCACGCGGCTGGTGGCGAAGGCGCCGAGCAGGGCGTGGCCAAGGTTCGACCACGCGTTGGGATCTTCCGCTCCGGGCGGCGGCGGGATCGCCAGCATCGAGGCACGGTCGCTCAGGAGCTGGATTTTTTTGAGGAAGCCGGCGAGCTCGCGGACGAGGTTTTCATCGGCCGCCTGGCCGGCCATGCGGGCTTCGGTGGCGGCGAGGGCGGAGGGCAGAATCTCCTCGAAGCGGATGAGCTCGGCGGCGAAGTCGTCGCTTTCGGGGATCTGGAGGCTGTGGCGGAGCCCGAGGTAGGTGTGGAGACGGTTGCGGAGCTTGAGGACCTCGCGCTCGTAGGCGTTCTGCTCGGGGGACTCGAGCTGGGCCGCGCGAGCGGCCTGCTGGTCGAGATCGGCGAGGTGGGGGGCGAGTTGCGCGAAGGAAAACCGCACGCCGCCGGCCCCGTCGTCGGGTGAGAGGCGGAGGAGCGCGAGTACCTCGTTGTTGTCGATGCGGAAGATCGGGTAGGTGTCGGCGAGCGCGGGCTTGAAGAGCGCGTCGAGCAGCCACTGGTTGGGCGTGAGCGAGCGGCCGTCGGGCGTCCTCACGGACTGGCGATTCTGGATGAGGAGCAGCGAGGTGCGGGCGACGGTGTCGAGGGGTTTGAGGCGGCCGCCGACGAGGACGGGGAGGCGGCCGAAACCCTGGGTGTCGAAGGCGTCACGATTTTTCGGCAACACGAGGGTGGCGGCGACGCAGAGCAGAGCGACGACACCGGCGAGAAGGGGGAGATGGCGTTTCATCGGTGGCGCGGGTCAGGCGGTGGCGTGGCGCCGCTGGAGGAAACCGGCGAGCGAGAGGATGAAATGGTAGAGGAGGCCGAAACCGGAGATGACGCAGGCGATGTAGGGCAGGAGCCACCCGGGGTTGCGCACGACCTGGAGGATCGTGGTGCGGTCGTCGTTCTTGAAACCGGACTGGTAGAACGTGTGGCCGCCGTGGCGCAGCGGGTTGTTCATGTAGATGCGGACCTGGCGGTCCTCCGCGGTATCGGCAGAGCGGAGGCGGACGCGGCTGGAGAAGTTCCGGGGGATCTCGGTGCCGGGGTACTTGTCGTGGCGGAACTCGAGGAGCGTGAGCGAGAAGTCGAAGTAGATCCGCGTGCGGCGCAGCGTGACGGCGTAGGTGCGGCCGGCGGCGGTGAAGGTCTGCGGGCGGTCGAGGGCCAGCGTGGCGAGCAGCGTGCCGATCGGGCCGTCGGGGCCCCGGAACTCGACGAAGGCGGTCGGCGCGTTCTCCTCGTTGGGGCGGTAGGTCGGCTCGGCGGGCTGGACGACGACCTGCGGGCCGAAGCCGAGGGTGGCGGGCGAGGCGGGCGCGTTGGGGGCGTCGCTGCGCCTGAAAAAGTTGGCGTTCTCGTGGAACTGCAGCGGGAGGAGCGTGAGGGGACAGCCGGGCAACGTGATCGGCTCGCGGCGGGCGAGGCGCGAGAGCGGCACGGCCCAGACCTGGTCGTAGGCGGGATCGGTGACATCGATCACCGCCAGTTCGCGCTCGAAGGCCGCCTCGGCGTAGTTCTTCGTCTCGCCCGTGTCCAAGGTCAGGTGACTTTCGACGGCCAGCAGGCCGGTGAGCAGTTCGCCCACGAGCAGGAGAATGAGGCCGAAGTGGGTGAGATGGATGCCGAGATTGCGCCAGCCGAGCCGGAAGCGGAGGAACTGCGCGCAGAGCAGGTTGACGAGCAGGGCGCCGCCGACGAGGTATCCACCGGGAAAGAACGGAAGCGCGCGGCCGCCGGGGAGCTCCTGGACCACGACGAAGGAACGGAAGTACTTCTCCTGGACCGCCCAGATCCCGAGGTGGACCTGGGCCAGCGTCGCCAGCACGACGAGGACGATGCCGAGCACGAGCAGGACGATCGTGAGGCACAACGAAGCGAGGCGCTCGACGACGGCGGAAAGAAAGGAGCGCATTGGGTCAGGAAGCCGCGGGGCGGACGGTGTGGAGGAAATCGAGGAACGCGGCCTTCTCCGCCGCGACGACGGCGTCGGGTCCGGAGAGTTTCACGAACCACGCTTCGTCGCCGCGGTAAAGGACCGCGCCCAGCACCCGGGTGGCGCCGGCGCCCGTCTGCCCGAGCAGCTCGACAACCACGAACTGCAGGCCGGCGGGGTTTGCGAGGGTGGTGGTCTCGGCGGCGAGCTGCGCCTCGGTGAGCGGCGGGAGGGCGACCTGATTGCGCCAGCGGTTGATGTTGTCGAGGAGCGGGTTGGTGGCGGCGGGGAAGACGAAGAGCGAGCAGTCGGCCTCGCCGGCGGCGTTCTTCGCGGTGAAGCTGCCGCGGCGCATCGCGCCGAGCGGTTTGGCGGCCCAATGGTCCGGGGCGGTCCACGTGAGGGAGTCCGTTCCGGCGGCGGGAGCGGCGGCGCCGCCGGCGGGGGCCAGCGCGGTGTCGCCGATGGGCGGATGGCCGGCGGGGAGTTCGCCGGTCGCCGTTGTCCCGTGATCGTGACCGGAGTGGTCCTCGTCGATCGCGGGGGGAAGTGGTTCCTTGGATGTGCGGTAGGTGCGCACCGGCTCGTCGCTGCAGCCGGCGAGCACGAGGACGAGCGCGGCGATGGTAGCGCCGACACTCCGTGGGGCTCGCAGAAGAATCATGAGTGGACGCCCAGTAAGTGGCGCTTGGGGGAGTTTTCAACCGCAAGCGAGCGGAGAGCTGTCCGGCGTCAACAAAAAGGCCGGAGCGCACGAGGCGGCTCCGGCCGAGAACAAAGCGGGGCGGCGAGGCGGCGGGTCAGTTGGCGAACCGGAACAGGGCGACGTCGCCGTCCTGGAAAACATACTCCTTGCCCTCGAGACGGTACTTGCCGGCGTCGCGCGCGGCGGCGACGGAGCCGAGCCGGGTGAGGTCCTCGTACGAGACGATCTCGGCCTTGATGAAGCCTTTCTCGAAATCGGTGTGGATGACGCCGGCGGCCTGCGGGGCTTTCCAGCCCTTCTTGATCGTCCAGCAGCGGACCTCCTTCTCGCCGGCGGTGAAGTAGGTCTGCAGGCCGAGCAGATCGTAGGTCGCCTTGATCAGCGCGGAGACCCCGGAGTCGTCGACCCCGAGGTCCTTGAGGAACGCCTTCGCGTCCTCGGGCGGGAGGTCGATGAGCTCGGCCTCGATCTTGGCGCTGATCGGCACGTAGGCGGCATCGTGATGGTGGGCGACGTAGTCGGCGACCTTGCGCACGAACGGGTTCTGCTCGGCGGTCGCGAGATCGGATTCGGCGACGTTGCAGGCGAAGAGCACAGGTTTGGCCGTGAGAAGCTGGAAGAGCTTCATCAGGTTCTTCTCGTCATCGGTCGCGTCGAGGACGTTGGCGGTCTTGCCGGAGTTGAGGTGCGGCTCGAGCTTCTGGAGCAGCGCCATCTCGGTCTGGGCGTCCTTGTCGCCGGACTTGGCCTTCTTCTGCGTCTTCTCGATGCGTTTCTGGATCGCGTCGAGATCGGCGAGCACGAGCTCGGTGGTGATGACCTCGATGTCGCGCACGGGATCGACGGCGCCCATCGTGTGGACGACATCGCTATCCTCGAAGCAGCGGACGACCTGCACGATGGCGTCGACCTCGCGGATGTTGGCCAGGAACTGGTTGCCGAGGCCCTCGCCCTTGCTGGCGCCGGCGACGAGGCCGGCGATGTCGACAAACTCGATCGCGGCGGGCACGACGACGTTGGTCTTGGCGATGTCCTTGAGGACATAGGCGCGCTCGTCGGGCACGATGACGACACCGACGTTCGGATCGATCGTGCAGAACGGATAGTTGGCCGCCTCGGCCTTGCGGGAGCGAGTGAGGGCGTTGAAGAGGGTGGACTTGCCAACGTTGGGCAAACCGACGATGCCGGCTTTGAGCATAAAGGGTTCGGAATGCACCGGCCGGGATGTGGCTTGACAAGAGGATTCTTCGCCGGCGAACTCGCCGACTCTTTTCTCGAAAACGACTGCATAGTTCCGCCCACTTTCTCACTAGTATGGCACTGAAAATCCGTCTGACCCGCGTCGGCTCGACGCACAACCCGATCTATCGCGTGGCCGTGGCCGAAGCGCGTTCCCGCCGCGATGGCGCCGCCGTCGAGCAGATCGGTCACTACAATCCCCGCGCCAAGGGCGAGCAGCTGACACTCGATGTCGCCCGCTACGAGCACTGGATCAAGGCCGGTGCCAAGCCGTCCGATACGGTCAACGGCCTCTACAAGCGCGCGAAGCGCGCCGAGGCGGTGAAGACCGCGGCGGCCTGAGCGCTCCGCCCCGCCGATCGTCTGCGAGATCGCCGCGCCTCTCCGGGCCGGCGATTTCGTGTTTCTAGCCGCGGCGCCCGCCGCCGGCTCCTCCGGCCGCCCCCGTCCCCCCGTGCGTGTCATGCGCATCGACATCCTCACGCTCTTCCCGCCCATGCTCGACGGCTTCCTGTCCGAGAGCATCATCGGGCGCGCGTTGGAGGCGAAACTGGCGCAGATCAACGTCCGCAACCTGCGCGACTGGACGACCGACAAGCACAAGACGACCGACGACCGCCCCTTTGGCGGCGGAGCCGGCATGGTGCTCAAGCCGGAGCCGATTTTCGCGGCGATGGAGGAACTCGCGACGCCCGGTTGTCGCCGGATCTACCTCACGCCGGACGGCGTCCCGCTCACGCAGAAGCTCGTCGTCGAACTCGCGCAGGTCCCGCACCTGATCCTGCTCAGCGGCCACTACGAAGGAGTCGACCAACGCGCCCGCGACCAGGTGATCGATCAGGAGATCAGCATCGGCGACTACGTGCTCACCAACGGCACAATCGCGGCCGCGGTTTTGGTCGACGCCATCGTGCGCAATATCCCGGGCGTGCTCGGGGATGAAAACTCATTGACGCACGAATCCTTCAACAACAACTTGCTCGATTTTCCTCAGTTCACACGTCCCGCGGAGTTTCGCGGCATGGTCGTTCCGGACGTCCTCCTCTCCGGCAATCATGCGGCAATCGAGCGGTGGCGACACGAGATGAGGCTCGCGAAAACCACCAAAGTCCGACCCGATTTACTCAGGAACAAGTCATGAATCCCATCATCAAGGAAATCACGGCGCCGCAGCTGAAGAACAACATCCCGGCCTTCAAGGTCGGCGACGGTGTCCGCGTCCACACCAAGGTCCGTGAGGGCGACAAGGAGCGCATCCAGGTTTACTCCGGCATCGTCATCGCCCGCAAGGGGCACGGTATCCACGAGACCTTCACGGTCCGCCGCATTTCCTATGGCGAGGGTGTCGAGCGCGTGTTCCCGGTGAACTCGCCCATGATCGACAAGATCGAGATCGAGCGCGAGTCGCAGCCGATGCGCGCCCGCCTGTACTATCTCCGCAGCCGCATCGGCAAGAAGGCCGTGCAGGTCAAGGTGCGCCGCATGGTCGAGTCGATGGGTTCGAACGAGGCCGCCGCGGCCGAGACGGCGGCGCAGGCCTGAGCCCGATCCGAGCAACCCGATTTCTCCGAGGCGGACCTTCGCGGTCCGCCTCCTTTTTTTTCCGGGGGCCGCGCATCGCGGCGGGGCGTGCCCGCGCCGTCCGACTGTTAGCGCACGCGGCCTCGTCGCCCGTTCCGGTTTTTCCTTTCGCCCCTCGCATTTCCCTCCGTAACGTCGCCCTTTCTTACACCCATGCCTCTCAACGTCGAAGTCCTCGCCAAAGCCAGCAACATCGCCCGCGGTCTCGCCATCGATGCGGTCCACAAATGCAGCTCCGGCCACCTCGGCCTGCCCCTCGGCGCCGCCGAGGTCGGCGCGGCCCTCTACGGCCATGCGTTGGTCCACAACCCCGCGGAGCCGCGTTGGCTCAACCGCGACCGGTTCGTGCTCTCCGCCGGCCACGGCTCGATGTTCCTCTACAGCTGGCTGCACCTGAGCGGCTACGACCTGCCGCTCGAGGAGCTGAAGAACTTCCGCCAGTTGCACTCCAAGACGCCCGGCCATCCGGAGTTCCGCGAGACCCCGGGAGTCGAGTGCACCTCCGGCCCGTTGGGGCAGGGCATCGCCAACGCCGTCGGCATGGCCGTGGCCGGGCAGATGGCGGCGGCCCGCTTCAACACCGTTGAGCATCCGATCTTCGACTACCACGTGCTCGCCCTGGCGGGCGACGGCTGCATGCAGGAGGGTGTCGCCCTCGAGGCGATCGCCTTCGCCGGCCACCAGAAGCTCGACAACCTGATCCTCATCTACGACTCCAACGACGTCACCCTCGACGCGATGGCCGACAAGTCGCAGAGCGAGAACGCGGTCGCCCGCTTCAAGGCCATCGGTTGGGACGTGCAGACGATCGACGGCCACGACCTCGTGGCGATCGTGAAGGCGGTCAACAAGGCCAAGAAGGCCAAGACCGGCCGCCCGCAGCTGATCATCGCGAAGACGATCATCGGCAAGGGCATCGCCGAGGTGCAGGGCACGCCCAAGGGCCACGGCGAGGGCGGGGCGAAGTTCGCCGACGCCGCGCGCGCGGGCCTCGGCCTCCCGGCCGACCAGCACTTCTTCGTGAGCGAGGAGGTCACGGCCTTCTTCGCCGACCACAAGAAGCGCCTCGCGCGTCTGCACAAGAAGTGGACGAAGACCTTCGCCGCCTGGCAGGCCGCGAACCCCGAGAAGGCCGCCCTGCTCGCCAGCGCGACGCAGGCGACCACCCCCGAGGACCTGCTCGCCAAGATCCCCGCCTTCCCGGTGGACGCCAAGCTGGCCACCCGCGCCGCCGGCAAGGACGTGCTGCAGCCGGTCGCCGCCGCGCTCCCGCTCTTCGTCTCGGGCAGCGCCGACCTCTACGGCTCGACCCTCAACTACATCGCCACCGACAAGGATTTCGACCCGGCGAACCGCGCCGCGCGCAACATCCGTTTCGGCATCCGCGAGCACGCCATGGCCGCGATCAACAACGGCATCGCCTACGACGGCCTGTTCCGCACCTCGTGCGCGACCTTCCTGGTCTTCGCCGACTACTCGCGGCCGTCGATGCGGTTGGCCGCGCTGGCGAAGTTGCCGGTCACCTACATCTATACGCACGACTCGATCGGCGTGGGTGAGGACGGCCCGACCCACCAGCCGGTGGAGACGGTCTCCGGCCTGCGCGTGATCCCGAACCTCGATGTGATCCGCCCCGCGGATCCGGAGGAGGTCGCCGGCGCGTTCGCCGCCGCCACCACCCGGGCCGACGGTCCGACGCTGCTCGCGCTCACGCGCCAGGCCGTGCCGATGCTCAACGACATTCCGGTCCAGACCCGGCGCGAGGGTGTGCTCCGCGGCGCGTACATCGCCGTGAAGGAGACCGCCCCGTTGACCCACATCCTGCTGGCCGCCGGCAGCGAGGTGCAGCTCGTCATCGCCGCCGCCAAGCAGCTCGGCGCCGGCGTTCGCGTGGTTTCCGTCCCGTGCTTCGAGCGGTTCGAACGCCAGTCGGCCGAGTACAAGGCCGAGGTGCTGCCGAAGGAGTGCCGCAAGCGCGTCGCCATCGAGGCGGGTGTGACCGGCCTCTGGCATCAGTACGTCGGTCTCGACGGCAAGGTGATCGGCATCGACCGCTTTGGCATCAGCGCGCCGGGCGGCACGGTGTTCAAGGAGCTCGGCATCACCGCCGAGGCCGTGGTCGCCGCCGCCAATGCGCTCTGAGCGCGGCATCGCCAACGAATCCTGTTGAAAACAGAAGGCCGCGGGCTTGGTGCCCGCGGCCGTCATGTTGTCGGAATACCGCTTAAGCGG
>JAEZSJ010000103.1 GCA_023443985.1 Verrucomicrobiota bacterium
GCCCTCGACAGTGAGGCCGACGCGGTCGGCCTCGAGGATCATGTCGACGGCCTCGCCCGGCGAGGCGCCGAACTTCGAGGAGAGCTCGACCATCGCGCCGGTGTTGGGAACCTTGAGACGCAGCGCGAGGCCGGCGTGGGGGGCGTGCCTCTTGATCTTGTGGATCTCCTCGACGTTGTCGAAGGTCACGAGCGGCTTGTACTTGTCGAGCTGCTCGAGGGTGCTCTCCGGCTTGATCGGGTTGGCGTAGATGATCTTGTCCCAGATCCAGTCCTGCCGCTGTTTCGCCGGCATGCCCTTGATGTTCTGATACACGTTCTCGAACTCGGGCATCGAGGCGACATCGAAGCTGGCGCCCTCCTTGAAGAGGGTGCGCACGATCTCGGGGAGCGAGTTCGCCTTCACGGCGAAGTAGGCCTGCACGCGCGGCAGGTAACGCTTGAACATGCGGTAGTTCTTCCGGAGCTCGTCGTGGTCGACGATGAAGAGCGGCGTGCCGTGTTCCTGGGCGCGCTTCTGGAGTTGGGCCGTCGAGATCATGTTGGGAGGAGAAAGGAGCGAGGAGTGAGTAGCGGGTCGCGGGGAGGGCGCAAGCGGATCAACGCCCGCCGGCGTGCACGCGGCGGGTCCGGAGATCGGCCGGAGCGACCGACCGGTGCGGGCGCCCGAATGGAGAAGAGGCCAGGTCGTCGCCGACCTGGCCTGCGAGGGGGAAGTGCGGTGACCGCCGGCGCAAGGGCGGGCTCAGTCGCCGTCCTTCACGAGGAAGTTCTTGAACTGCCACGGGTCCTTCAGGTCCATGTCCGGCTTGCGCGCGCCCTTGAAGGAGGGGGTGTAGTCGCGCAGCGGAGTCCAGTCGGCCGGGGTGGAGATGAACTTCCCGAGGTAGGGCCGGGCGATCCCGAGCACATAATCGTGCGGGAGGTCGTCGGGGACCTTGAGGCCCTCGGCCGGGTTTTCGACCATCCAGCACGCGGCGGCGACGATCGAGCAGGCGACCTGCATCGTCGTGGCGTTCTGGTGTGGGACGAGGCGGCGCGACTCCTGGATGCTGAGGTTGCTGCCGGTCCACCAAGACTTGTAGGGGTGGCCCATGATGAGGGCGCCGAGGATGTCCTCCCCGGTGGTGATCTCGTCGGTCATGATCCGCAGGTGGTCCTGCAGCTCGTAGTTGTTGCCGCGGAGCTCGTTGAGGGAGGCGATGGCGGCGTCGCACGGGCAGTAGGCGTAGTGGACGGTCGGCCGGTAGACGGCCTTGTTCTTCTCCCAGACGGTCAGCTTGTCGGAGATGGTGAACGCCTCGCCGTGGCGGACGACCATGCCCTGGATCGAGAAGTTGGGGACCCAGGTGCGCACCCAGGTGTTCATGCCCATGCGCGCGAGGCAGATCTGGTTCTTCGGACCGGATTTGTGCTCGTGCGCGAAGGCGGGGAGGGTCTTCTCGTGGGTGCCCCAGCCCATCTCGGCGGTGGTGATACCCTCCTCGCGGAAGCCCTCGATGCTCCAGGTGTTGACGAACTCGTTGACCTGCTTGGGGCGGTCGCTGATCTGCGTGTCGCGCTCGGAGACGTGGATGACCTTCACCCCGAGGGCGCGGGCGAGCAGGTTGAACTGCTGCGTCTTCGCGTATTCGGCGACGAGCTCGGCCTGCTTGGCCTTGAACTTCTTGTCGCCCAGCGCCGCGGACGCGATGTCGAGCAGGCCGTGCTTGGTGAAATGGGAGATCAGCCCGGGGTTGGCGCCATGCTCGAGCACGGCGGTCGGGCCCTTGGCCTTCCACTTCGCGCTCATCCGGCGGAGGTTCATGTGCCGGAAATAGAGCGTCTTCTCGGTCGGGTGGTTGCCCGTGTTGTAGGGATCCCACAGCTCGACGGAGGTGTTGATGTACATCACCCCGTGGTCATGGCACCACTGGAGGATGTCCTCCGCGCCGATGTTCCAGGCGACATCGATGAGGAGGTCGCCGGCGGAGAGGTGCTTGCCGAGCAGCTTGCCGAGGTTCTCCTCGGTCACCCGGTCCCGCACGAAACGGACGCCCTTGGCGGTCCACTTCTTCAACTTCCCGGAGCGATCCTCGAAATCCATCACGGTCACGTTCTGTGGTGCGACCTTGAGGTGCTTGAACAGAATCGGAAGCGTGCACTCTGCAACGGCGCCGAAGCCGACGAAGAGGATCTTGTTCGGGAATTTGATCATGATTTGCGATGCGCGTGGTGTGTTCAGTATCTGGTTACCCGGGCGGCCGCCCCCGGGGTGGGGAACGGGGCGCCGCGGAACGACGGGGGAAGGCATCGCGATTCGCGCGCGCCGTGCAAGTGTTTTTCGACTTGCGTCGCAAAAGCCGCGTCCCGCGCGGGTGCGGCGGAGCGCGCCGGCCGGCGCGGCCACCTCCGGCCGTCGCCGTATCCAGACATCGGACCCAGCGGGTTTCGTCGTCGCCCGCCGAAAACAAACAAGCCGTCTCGCAGGGAGACGGCTTGTGGAAAACGATTCTGGACGGGCGATCAGCGCTTCGAGAACTGGAAGCGCTTGCGGGCGCCGGGCTGGCCGGCCTTCTTGCGCTCTTTCTCGCGGGGATCGCGGGTCATGTGGCCGGCCTTCTTGAGGGCGGGGCGGAGCTCGGCGTTCATCTTCTGGAGCGCGCGGGCGATGCCGTGGGCCACGGCGCCGGCCTGGCCGTTCGGGCCGCTGCCGGTAACGGTCGCCGCGACGTCGATCTTGTCGCGCAGCTCGACGGTGAGCAGCGGGGCGACGGCGTTGCGGAGCAGCGCCTCGGTGGGGAAGTACTTCTCGAGCTCGTGATCGTTGATCACGACCTTGCCGGTGCCGGCCTGGAGGCGGACGCGGGCGGTGGCGGTCTTGCGGCGGCCGGTGCCGAGGAAAATGGTGGCTTCAGCGGACATGGCGGGCGGATTAGAGGCTGATCTTCTCGGGGTTCTGCGCGACGTGGTCGTGCTCCGGGCCCGCGAAGATGCGCAGCTTGGTGAGCATCTTGTCGGCCAGACGGTTCTTCGGGAGCATCCCCTTCACGGCGTGCTTGATGATAAACTCGGGGTTCTTCTCGCGCAGCTGCGGCACCGTGCGGGTGTGGTGACCGCCGACGAAGCCGGAGAACGACATGTAGGTCTTCTGCTCTTCCTTCTTGCCGGTGAGGACGATCTTCTCGGCGTTGACGATCACAACGTAGTCGCCCGTGTCGACGTGCGGGGTGTAGGTCGGCTTGTTGCGGCCGCGGAGGATGTTGGCGGCTTTGACGGCGAGACGGCCCAAAACTTGGCCCTCGGCATCGACGAGATACCACTTGGGCTGGACGGTCTCCTTCTTGGCGAGAAAGGTCTTCATGAACGGAAAAGGGGCGGAGGAAATCGCGGCCCCGGCGCGCTTGTCAACGGTTTTGTCGGGAACTTCTTTGCGGCAGCCCCGGTGGCGAAAGGAAAACCCGCCCTCCACGAAGAGGGCGGGTTCGCCGCAAAGCACACGGCCGCCAGCACGCTCAGTTGAACGTGTAGGTGAGGCTGGCCAACGCCCACGCCTCCGGGTCATCCCCGTGGTCCAGATCGTTCTCCACGTAGGTCACCCCGAGCGTCAGCTTCAGCGAGTCGGACAGCTTGTACGGGAGGCTCACACCGGCCGAATAATAGCAGTATTTCTCGCCATCGTCCGGCAGGACGGCGCCGAAGGTGGCGTTGAAATCGAGCGATGTGCCGAACTCCTTCAGCGGAAAACTGTAGCCCACCGACGTCTGCACCGTCGTCGCTTCGAGGTCCAGGTCGCGGTAGACATAGACCGCCGGCGTGAAGTTGCCGAGCGTGAGGTTCAGGCCGCCGAAGACCTCGACCGAGTCGTCGCTCGCGTCATCGACCCACGGGTACCAGTAGTAGGTGATACCCAGGTCCGCCGACAGGTTGTCGGTCAGCTTCGGCGTCCAGCCGGCGTAGAAATCGAACTCCTTCGAGGCGTCGCCGTCATGTTCGTTGCGCAACGGGGCGTTGGCCCACACCCCGACATAGAAGGCGTCGTAGGCGAGTTCGACGGAGGGCTGCAGCGAGGACCGCGCGAGCTCGACGCCGCGGAACACATAGTTGGTGACGTAGGGGAAATCGAGCGTCACCACATACGAGGACTCCGTGACAGGCGTGGGCGCCTCGTCAGCGGCAATGGCTGCGCCACTCGCAAGCAGTGCGGAGCACAGGGCGATTGTTTTCTTCATGGTTTGTCGCTTCTCTAGGTTTGTTTTTCTCACAGACGCGGCCCGGCGGCCGCGAAATTCGATGGCACCGACGACCTCACCTGACCGGGACGGGCCACGGGCTGTTCCCTCAACCGCGGCTCGCCGGCGACGGCAATCCGCCTACTGACACCGCGTTCCTATGGCCGCTTCTTTCGGAAGATCAACCGCCTTCGTATCCTGCGCCGGCGCCTTGGGCGTCGTGTCCGGAGCCCTGGGCGCGCACAAACTTCAGCCGTTTCTCGCCGCGCGCGGCACCCTCGCCGCTTGGGAAACCGCCGTACAATACCACCTCGTCCATGCGGTGGTCCTGCTGACGCTCACGCTCTTCCGGCGGCGCGAAACGGACCCGTTGGTCGCGCGCCGCCTGGGGCTCGCCTCCGGGGTGCTCGCGGCCGGGATGCTGCTCTTCTCCGGGTCGCTCTACGCCCTTTCGCTCGGGGCGCCGCGCTGGCTCGGCCCCGTCACCCCGCTGGGTGGCCTCGGCCTGATCGCCGGCTGGCTGCTCATCGGCCTCGCGTTCCGCCCGCGGCGCGCCTGACCCGCCCCACAACCCGCCCCTCGTGATGCCCCCCGCGCCACTCCCGCCACTCCCGTCGCTGCCCGCCGCGCTGGCCGAAGCGCTGCGGGCGGTGCAGGCCGTCGGCCGGCCGTTGCTGGTCGGGGGTTGTGTGCGCGACTGGCTCGCCGGCCGCGCGGCGAAGGATTTCGACATCGAGGTGTACGGCCTGACGCCCGAACAACTTGCCGCCACGCTCGCGCGCTTCGGCTCCACCGATCCGGTCGGTCGCAGCTTCGGCGTGATCAAGCTGCGCCTCGGCGGCATCGACTACGATTTCGCCCTGCCCCGCCGCGAGACGAAGACCTCCGCCGGCCACCGCGGCTTCGCCGTGGGGGTCGATCCCGCGCTCACGCCGGCCGAGGCGCTGGCGCGGCGCGATTTCACCGTGAACGCGATGGCGCTCGATCCGTTCACCGGCGAGCTGCTCGACCCCCACGGCGGCCGCGCCGACCTCGCCGCCGGCGTGCTGCGGCACACCAGCACGGCCTTCACCGAAGATCCGTTGCGGGTGCTGCGCGCGCTGCAGTTTGCAGGCCGGTTCGACCTCCGCCTCGCGCCCGCGACCGTCGCGCTGTGTCGCGGAATTTCGAACACGTTTGCCGAACTCCCCGTCGAACGCGTCTGGGTCGAGTGGGAGAAATGGGCCGCACACAGCCGCCACCCCGCCGCCGGCCTGCGCGTTCTCGCCGAGACCGGCTGGCTCGTCCACTTCCCGGAGATCGCCGCGCTCGTGGGCACCCCGCAGGATCCCGAATGGCATCCCGAGGGCGATGTCTTCGTGCACACCTGCCACTGCTGCGACGCCCTCGCCGCCCTCCCCGCCTGGCAGGCGCTCGCGGCCAATGTGCGCCGCGACCTCATGTTCGCCGCGCTCGCCCACGATTTTGGCAAACCCTCCACCACCCGCCAGGAGGAGAAACGCGGCCGCCTGCGCTGGGTCAGCCCCGACCATGACAACGCCGGCGGCCCGCTCGCCGAGACGTTCCTCGCGCGGATCGGCTCCCCGCTCGATTCGCGGCCCTTCGTGCGCGTCCTCGTCGAAAACCACTTCGCGCACCTGGCGTGGCCCGCCGGCGGCGAACCCGCCCCGCGCTTCGTGCGCCGCCTCGCCCACCGCCTCGCCCCGGCGACGATCGACCAGCTCGTGCTCGTCCTCTGGGCCGACCACCTCGGCCGCCCGCCACGCCGCGATCCGGCGAGCGAACACCGCATCGAGCAACTCGCCGCCGCCGCCCGCGCGCTCGCCATCGCCGACGCCGCCCCGAAGCCGATCCTCCTTGGCCGCCACCTCATCGCCGCCGGCCTCACGCCCGGGCCGCGCTTCCGCGCACTCCTCGACGCCGCCTACGAAGCCCAGCTCGACGGCGCCTTCACCGACGAACCCGGCGCCCGCGCCTGGCTCGCGCAACGCTCAACCAACACCCCCACTCCCCCGGCGGCGTGACGTGAACCAGGAATCTACAGCGACCAAGGCGCGCCTT
>JAEZSJ010000106.1 GCA_023443985.1 Verrucomicrobiota bacterium
GGCGACGGCCCTCGCCGAGGAACCGACGAAGCTGGCTCCGTTCGTCGTCACCGCCCCGCGCGGGGACGCCCCCCTCACCGTGACCGCCGATCCCCGCGCGCCGGCCCAACCGCTCCCGGCGCACGACGGCGCCGACGTGCTCAAATCCATCCCCGGCTTCTCCGTGATCCGCAAGGGCGGGACCGACGGCGACCCCGTCTTCCGCGGCATGGCCGGCTCGCGGGTGGTCGTCGCGCTCGACGGCCAATGCGTGCTCGGCGGCTGCGGCAACCGCATGGATCCGCCGACCGCCTACGCGTTCCCCGGCGCCTACGACCGCGTGACGATCCTCAAGGGCCCGCAGACGGTGCTGCACGGCCCGGGCAACTCCGCAGCGGTGGTGCTCTTCGAGAACGACCCGCTCCGCTACCCGGCGCCCGCGGCGAGCCTGCGCTCCTCGCTCGTCGGCGGCAGCCACGGCCGCTTCGACGCGTTGCTCGACGCGCGCGCCGGCCGCGCCGAGGGCTACGCACGCCTCGACGGCACCTACACCCGCGGCGACGACTACGCCGACGGCGCGGGGCGCGAGGTGCACTCCGCCTACGAACGCTGGAGCACCAACGCCGCCCTCGGCTGGACGCCCGACGCGCACACCACGGTCGAGTTCTCCGGCGCGCGCAGCGACGGCGAGGCCGCCTATGCCGACCGCGCGATGGACGGCGTGAAGTTCGCCCGCGAGAATCTCGGCCTGAAGGTGAAACGCGAGGCGCCCTCCGAGCTGATCCGCAGCATCGAACTGCAGTTCGGGTACAACTACGTCGACCATGTGATGGACAACTTCACGCTGCGCCGCTTTGCCGCCACGCCGATGATGCCGGCGCACGCGGTGTCGAATCCCGACCGTCGCACGCTCGGTGCGAAGGCCCTCGTGCGGCTTGCCCCCGCGGAGAGCAGCCAGCTCGCGCTCGGCATCGACCACCAGAAGAACCGGCACAGCCTCCGCAGCACGGGCGACGAGGCGGCGGCGCCGTACGAGACGAAGCCGCGCACCCGCGACGCCGGGTTCGCGCAATGGGGGGCGTTTGGCGAATTGACCCAGAAGTTTGGCGACGCCGACCGGCTCATCGGCGGGTTCCGTCTCGACCGCTGGCGCGCGACCGACCGCCGCGCGAGCGTCGCCCTGGGCATGGCGGGCGGCGCCCCGAATCCCACCGCGGGCCAGCGCCGGCGCACCGAGCTGCCCAGCGGTTTCCTGCGCTGGGAGCGCGATCTCTACGCGGTGCCCGGCACGGTCTACGTTGGTCTCGGGCGCACGGAGCGGTTTCCCGACTACTGGGAGTTGATCAAGAACGAGAGCGCCACGACCGTGAGCGCCTTCCGTGCGCCGACGGAGAAGACCCTGCAGCTCGACGCCGGGCTCGGCCTGCGGACGGAGCGCTGGTCGTTGAACGCCTCGCTGTTCGCCAATCGCGTCGACGATTTTCTGCTCGTGCAGAGCGGCTTGGCGAAGCCCGCCGGGATGACGGGGACCCGCTCCGCCACGGTCACGCGCGCGATCGATGCCGAGACCTGGGGCGGCGAGCTCTCCGCCAACTACCGGCTGACCGAGCGCTGGCGCGTCGACACCACGCTCGCGTACACCCGCGGCCGCAACCGCACCGACGGCCGCCCGCTGGCGCAGATCCCCCCGCTCGAGGCGCGGCTCTCGCTCCTGTACACGCGCGCGGACTGGTCGGCCGCGGCCTTGCTCCGCGCCGCGGCGCGGCAGGACCGCGTGGCGGTCGGGCAGGGCAACATCGTCGGCCAGGACCTCGGGGCGACGCCGGGCTTCGCCGTGGTGTCGCTCAACGCGAGCTGGCGCATGCACCCCTGGGCGCGGCTCTCGGCCGGCGTGGACAACGTGTTCGACAAGACGTACGCGGAGCACATCAGCCGGGCGGGCGCGATGGTCTCCGGCTTCGAGCAGACCACGCGGGTGAACGAGCCCGGGCGCACGCTCTGGACGCGGCTGGACTTGAGTTTCTGAACCGGGTGAGGCCCCGGGCGTCCCATGCCGCGGTGGGCCGGGGCCGCCGCGCCGGAACGGGCGTACCGCCTCGCCCCCGTTGAAGGCAGGAGGGAAGGGCGTATAGTGCCACGCCCGCCCTCGCGGTCCGCCATGATCGTCGACCTCGCCGCCCAGCGCGCCATGGACCAGCTTCTGAAAGTCGGCTTCGACCGGCTGTCCGAGGCGGAGCGCATCCTCGCCACGGTGTGGCAGTTCGCGGCCGGCGTGGCCAACCACGGGTTTGCCGGCTACTATCTGAGCCGGCGCGGCGATCTCGCCTTCCATGCGCCGGCGGCTCTGCGCGCGATCGGTGCCGATCAGCTCGCGATGATCGCGGCGGAGGCGAACGCGCAGTTCGGCCCCGGCGGGCCGTCACCCGATCCTGGGGTCCGCACGGAGCAGCTGCAGCAACTCGGGCCCGAGGCGCGCCGCGTATTCGACGCCCTGGAACGAAGCTATTTCGAGGCGGAGGAGAGCATCGACCGACAGTTCGAAGCGTGGTTCGAGCGGCAGAAACACGCCGGTGGGGTGACCGCGTGACCGGGTGGCCCGCGCGAGGCCCGGCCCGCCGTGTGATCGACACCACGGGAAGCGGGAACCCCGCGACGGCCGCCCCTGCGCGCGGCACCGGCGAGCGGGTGATTCAATTACGCTTTACGGATTTCCCGCGCAACAGGCTCGTCAAGCCCTCGCGGTCCGCATCGGCATTGGAGGATGCACACTGCGCACCGGTTCAGCCAGGCGAGGGCGCTCCTCGGGTTGCTCGCGTTGATGCCGTTCAGCATGGCGCCCGCCGCCACATTCCATGTCGCCCCGGGAGGCTCGGACTCTGCGGACGGCTCGATCTCCGCCCCGTGGGCCACATTGCAGCGGGCGGTCGATGAACGCACGCTCACCGGCGGCGACTGCATCTACGTGCGCGGCGGCACCTACCAGCAGCGTGTCACGCTCACGCGCTCCGGGACGGATGCGGCGCACCCGATCACCGTGGCCGCCTTCCCCGGCGAGACGCCCGTGCTCGATGGCTCGACCCTCACTCCGCCGGACAAGAACGACGGCCTGATCACGATCCGGAACGCATCTCATCTGCGCCTCGTCGGGTTCGAGATCGCGAACTACCGGGCCCGGTCTTCCGCGTCCAGCGGACGCAAGACGCCGTGTGGCGTCTATGTCGAGGGCGCATGCCACGACATCGAGATCCGCGGCAACAACATCCACCACATCGGGAACCACTTCGCCAACGGCAACGCCTTCGGCCTCGCGGTGTACGGAACGACCAGCGAACCGATCGCCGGGGTCGTGATCACCGAGAACGAGATCCACCACTGCCAGGTGGGCAACAGCGAGTCGCTCTCGATCAACGGCAATGTTGACGGCTTCACTGTGTCCAACAACCGGGTACACGAAAACACCAACATCGGCATCGTCGCGATCGGCCACGAGGAGACGTGCGAGGACCCGGCGCAGGACCGGGCCCGCAACGGCCGGATCTCCGGCAACACGATCTGGGAGTGCACGAGCAGCGGCAACCCGGCCTACGACTCGCCCTGCGCGGGCGGCATCTATGTCGATGGCGGCACCGCCATCGTGATCGAGAACAACACCTCGTTCCAAAACGACATCGGCATCGAGCTCGCCAGCGAACATCAGGACCGCACCACCGACCACATCACCGTCCGGAACAACTTTGTCTGGCGCAACCGGATCGGCGGCCTGCTGCTCGGCGGTGCCGAGCCCAACAACGGCGGCTCGGAATACAATCAGATCGTTTCCAACACGTTTTGGGGCAACGACACCAACGGCGACGGCAACGGCGAGATCCAGTTCAACCACTGGTGCCATCACAACACCGTCCGCCACAACATCGTCGTCGCGGGGGCGCAGGCGCTGCTCTGCTCCAACCCGGTCCCGCGCACCATCAAGGTCGAGACCGCCAGCGGTCCGGTGCAACTGCCGACGAACACCGACAACCGGTTCGACTGGAACCTCTGGTGGGCCCCCGGCGGCGCGACCGGCTCCGAATGGGAGTGGAACGCCAAATACATCGCCGGGTTCGCCGCCTGGCGCACGGCCACGGGGCAGGATTCCCGTTCCCTGTTCGCCGACCCCCGGTTGCGCAATCCCTCTCTTTCCGGGGATGTGGATCTCCGCCTCCGGCCCGATTCGCCGGCGGTCGATGCCGGCGACCCCGGCCACGCCCCTATGCCGGACGAGGTCGACATCGACCGCCAGGATCGCCTCACCAACGGGCGCATCGACCTCGGAGCCGACGAGCTCTCCCCGTACGCCTCCTGGCGTCGCCTTCGGTTCGGCGTGGCGGAGACCGCGGCGGGTTCCCCCTCGGCGGATCCCGACCAGGACGGAGTGTCGAATGTAATCGAATACGCTTTCGGGGGCGACCCCCTTGCCGCCGCCTCCTGCCCGCGGCCGGCGATCATCGCGGCTCCGGAGTGGGCCATCGCCTTCGAACGCCCCGCCGCCGCCACGGACATCACTTACCAGGTCCAGTGCAGCACGGACCTCGCGAACTGGACACCCGCGTCGACCTTCGGACCCTTCGGCGCGACGCCCGACACGACGCTCACCCGGCTGCTCGGGCGCACGGCCACGGAGGGCGGCGAGCGGTTCGTGATCGGCGCGACGCCCCCCGCCGGTCGCCACCGTTTCTTCCTCCGCCTCGCCGTATCACTCGAGGCGGCGGGCCCCTGACCGCGCCCGGCGGCGGAGCGCCATTGCGGAAGGCGCCGGCGGCAAGACTGAAGGCGACGCGCCCGCTGGCGCGGGAGCGGGTTGAAGGTGAAGCTGCGGTGATGGGGGGGCGGCCGGAGCGTGTGCGGTGGCGAGCGTGGATTGCGCCGGTCCGATCTCACCCGCGTCGCTCTTGAACGTGGCTAGGTACCGGATACATAGACGGACGCGAGTCCAGTCGACCCCGACCGCACGGCACCCTGCAGTGCGTCTTGCGCAGTGTTCTGTTGTAACCAATAAACAAAATCGCGGGGGCGGTACCGTGAGCGACGTGGAGCTTTTCGAGAAAGGGATCGGTGCGGTGATGGAGAAGGAGGAGCGGGTGTCCGTCTGGAAGACGCCGACGGCCGGCACTGCGGAGGAGTCTCTGCAGACCGTTTTGTTGATTCCGGTGGTGGATTCGTGACGGCGCCCGCCCCAGGCGAGAGCATGTTTCGGGCGGCGGCGGGGTTGTGCCGACGGTTGCACTGCGGCGGTGGGGTGTTTTCGTCGGAAGGCGATGCACATCCCCGATGGCTTCGTTGACGGGAGGACCGTGGTGACGGCGGCGGCGCTGGCGGCGGCGGGGCTCGCCCTGGCGTTGCGGCAAGCGAAACACGAACTGCCGCCGCGGCGCGTGCCGCTGCTCGGGCTCGGCGCGGCGTTCGTGTTTGCCGCACAGATGGTGAACTTCCCGGTCCTCGGCGGCACCTCCGGACACCTGATCGGCGGCGCGCTCATGGCCGTACTGCTCGGTCTGCCGGCGGCGGTGATCGTGATGACCACGGTGCTGCTCGCGCAGTGTCTGCTGTTCGCCGACGGCGGCGTGGCGGCGCTGGGCGCGAACGTCTTCAACATGGCGTTGCTCGCGCCGGCGGCCGGGTTGCTGGCGTTTCGCGTGGCGGGCCGGGTGTTGCCCGGGCTGCGCGGCCGCGTGGCGGCGATGGCCTTTGCCGGCTGGTGTTCGACGGTCGCGGCGGCGGTCGGCTGCGCGGGCCAACTCGCGTGGTCGGGTACGATCGGCTGGTCGGTCGCGCTGCCGGCGATGACCGGCATCCACATGCTCATCGGGCTGGGCGAAGGCGCGATCAGTGCGCTCGCGTTCGCCGCGGTCGCGCGCGCGCGGCCGGAGCTGGTCACGGGAGGGGCCGACGAAGCGGGCGGTACGCGGGGGCTGGTCCGCTACGGCGCGTTGGCCACGCTCGGGGTGGCGGTGTTCGCGGCACCGTTTGCCTGTCCCTGGCCGGACGGGCTCGAGGCGGTGGCGGCGAAGCTCGGTTTCGAGCACGCGGCGCGGGCCGCAGCTCCGGCGCCGATGCCCGACTACGTTTTTCCGTGGCTCGGCAATGAAGGCGTGGCCACCGCAGTGGCGGGGGTGGTGGGCGCAGCTGTGGTGTTCGGTCTAGCCGTGCTCCTGAGCCGGTTCGTGGTGCGGGAGCCGGAGGCGGCCGTCGGGGGGCGCGACTGACTGCTCGAATGTTGCGATGGCGCGCGGTTTGAGGCGCGCGCCGGTGGTGCCACGGTGGCGCGCATGAAGTTCCTTTCTCTCCTGGCGATGACGGCGACGCTGCTCGGCGCGCCGGTGGCGATGCGGGCGGCGTGTCCCGCCGAACTGGGGCGCGCCGAGGCCGCCGTGCTGCTCGCCCACGGGCGGTTGCCCGACGCCGCCGTGGTTGCCGGTGCCGAGACGCGGCCGCTGAC
>JAEZSJ010000163.1 GCA_023443985.1 Verrucomicrobiota bacterium
GGGCGGCAGCTGGATCATCTCCGCAACGGCCAAGTGGGCCAGCGCGGCGGCGAGTTGCTCGGCGGTGGGGCTGCTCATGGCGTTTCGACCCGGGGCCAGCGGCGCTTGCCGGTGATCTTCTCCTCGAGGGAGAGAATGCCTTCAATCAGGGCTTCCGGCCGGGGCGGGCAGCCGGGCACGTACACATCGACCGGGAAGAGTTTGTCGACGCCCTCGACGACCGCGTACTGGCCGGGATAGACGAAGGGGCCGCCGGAGATCGCGCAGTTGCCCATGGCGATGACCCATTTGGGCTCGGGCATCTGGTCGTAGAGCACCTTGATGGCGGGGGCCATCTTCTTGTTCACCGTGCCGGCGACGATCATGAGATCGGCATGACGCGGGGAGGGGCGGAAGACCTCGGCGCCGAAGCGTGAGAGGTCCCAACGGGCCATGCCGGTGGCCATCATCTCGATGGCGCAGCAGGCGAGGCCGAAGGTGAGCGGCCAGAGCGAGTTGGCGCGCCCGAGGGCGAGCATGTCGTCCAGCTTGGCGAAACGCACGAGGGAGGAGACCTCGGGCGGGATTTCGTCCGACGCGGGGCCGGGCGGAAGTTTCAACCCAGGTTGGATTGCGGAGCTGCCGGTTTGCGGGTCCATTCAAACACCCCTTTCTTCCAGGCGTAGATGATCACGAGGGACAGGATGCCCACGAAGACCACTAGTTCGACGAGGTCCCGGACTTGGAAGTTGAGCCGGTTGTAGACCAGCGCGACCGGGATGAGGTAAAGAACGTCCACCGCGAAGGCGACGAAGACCAAAGCGTACAGGTAGTAGACGGCGCTGTAACGGATCCACGCCTCGCCGTAGGGCTCCATGCCGCACTCGATCGCCTGGCCGGAGCGGCCGATCGTCTGGCGCAGGGTGCGGGGGGCGAGCAGGTAGACCAACAGCAGCGGTCCGAAGGCGAACACCAGCCCGACCGCGGCGTAGCCGAAGACGTAGATCAGGTCGTTGGCGAGTTTGGCGTCCATGAGTGGGGAGCGGAACGAGTGGCGGGCGTGACTGGTTGTGGGCGGTGCGGAACGAAGGTTGATCTTCTCAATCTTTGGGGGCGGCAGCCACGCAGATATTGGCCAGTGCTATGCGGAAATTGTGGCCGGGGGCCGGGGCCTTGATGCCGGACAAGGAAAACCGGGCCGTCCCGGGGCGGCCCACAGGTCGCGCCGGATGAAAACAAAAACGCCCCGGCGACGGCCGGGGCGCGGAGTGCGATGCGAAGGCGTGCGGCTCAGGCCTTCTTCTCGGCCGCGGGGGCGGGGAGCCCGATCTCCTCGTGGACTGCCTGGAGGAGGCCTTGGAGCGTGAAGGGCTTGTCGACCACGCGCACCGCGTGTTTCCCGCTGCGGAGAAACTCGGGGAGGTCCTCTCTGTATCCGGTGATCAACAACACTTTTGTCTCCGGATGGTGGTGCTGGATCGCGGAGACGATCACCGAGCCGTTCTGGTCGGGCATGTGGTAGTCGCAGACCACCCCCTTGAACTTGTCGCGTTCGAGGAAGTGGAGGGCTTCATCGGTGCGCGTGGTGGAGGTGACATCGTAGCCGCTGGCCTGGAGGATCCGGCTGGTGGCTTTGAGGGCAACGATGTCGTCGTCGACGACGAGGAGCTTCTTTTGCATCGCGGAGGCGGAGTATGGTGGGAAGTGTGACGCCGTCGAGCCCGCAGGTGGCCCGGCGGCGCTTTCCTCGGGGAGGCGGCGTGGCGGTTTGCGGCCGCGAAGGGGGGATCGGACGGGGCGCCCGGCGGATAGGGTGAACACCCGTCGGGTGATGGCTCAAGCGAGGGGCCGGGATGTCCGATGAGGAACGGGTCGCCCATGGCCACGATCAAGATCCCGCACTACTTCGATGTTGTTGTCGCGCTCGAGAGGGCCGTGCTCGAGATGTCGCGGGACGCGGGATTGGGACTGAGCGTGGCGCCGAACCGGTACCTGCTGCCGCTTCAGAAGCACATGGAGTTCTCATTCGCGCTGCTGGGCGACAAGAAGTGGAGTCTGCGCGTCGCCGTGGAGAAGGTGGGTGGGGACACGAAGAGTTCCGCCTACCGGATCCAGTTGTGGATGCCGAATGGCGCGTTCCGGCAGGAGACCGTGCACCTGACGAACGACGAGCAACTGGCGGACCTCGGCCTGCGGTACGCGGAAATAATCACCTCGGCGGCGGCGGAGCCGGCGACGGTGGCGGCGTGATCCCTGGGGAGCGCGGCCGAGCCCGACAAAAAAGCCGCACGGCGGACCGTGCGGCTTGGAGAGTGGGAACGTGCCCCGGTTATTTGCGCTTGCTGCTGGCGAGCACCTCGTTGGTGAGGGCCTGGCTCTGGTCCATGCGCTTGGCGAGCATGTCGGTGTAACGCTGGATCTCGAACTCGGCATTGCGCTTGTCGATGCGGGCCTTCTCGAGGTCGAGCTTGGTCTCCATCGCTTCGGCCTGGGCCTTGTCGCGGGCGGCGCGCACCGCCTGAATGTCGGCCTGGAGCTTGATGATCTGGGCCTGGAGGCGCTTGGAAGAGGCGTTGGCGGCCTCGGTCTGCGAGATGATCTCGCGATCACGCTCGTCGCGCTTGTTGCGTTCCTCCTCCTTGCGCCGCTCGATCTCGGCCAGGCGCTCCTCCTTGAGACGCTGCGCCTCGCGGTCGGCCTCCTCCTGGAGCTTCTGCTTGCGGGCGGTTTCCTCGGCCTTGGCTTTCTCGTCGGCGACGCGCTGGGCCGTCTCCTTGATCTCAAGTTCCCTCACATGGGCCTTGTAGAAGAAGACGAAGATCGCGAACAGGATGACCGGCGGGATGACGATGATAAGACGTTTCATGATCGGATGGGGATCGGGGGGAATCAGCTCTTGACCTTCGCGGCGGCTTCGAGGCGGTCCTTCTCAAGCTTCTCGAGCTTCAGCAGGAGATCCTTGAGCGCCTTCTCGTTGGCCTGGGCCTTGGCGACGTACTCGGTGATGAACTTCTTCTCCTCGCGCATGGCGGCGATGGCGTCCGCGGCCTCCTTCTGCGCGGCCTTCTCGGTCTTGAAGGATTCGGTGAGATCCTTCACCACGGTCTCGTAACGGGCCGCTTCGCGCTTGGCGAAGTCGCGCGCGTAGTCGATCTCCTCGAGGTGTTTCTTGTCCGCTTCGATGCGAGCCTTCTCGGCGGCTTCGTCGGCCTTCTTCTTCTCGGTCTCGATGCGGCGTTGTTCGGCGATCTCGGCGTTGCGCTTGGCCGTTTCTTCATTGCGGCGCTGCTTCTCGATGCGCGCCTCCTCGGCCTTGCGTTTCTCGTTCGCTTCGTATTCGCCGCGGGACTGGACGTAGAGCCCGATGAAGAGGGCCAAGGCCGCGAGTGGGGCCAACCAGATGTAACCTTTTTTCATGTTTAAATTGGGGAGGGCTGAAAGGGGTGTCGGAGGATTCAGGACGCGGCAGCTGCCGGCGTTTCTTCGGTCTTGGGGGCGAGTTCGTCGTAGGCTTCCTTGAGGATGCGGCCCACGCGCTCGAGCTCGGGCTTTTCGACGTCGCCGGATTTCTGGGCCTTCTCGAAGAACTCGATCGCAACCTTGAAGTTGCGTTGTTCGAAGTTCGCGGTGGCCAGGAAGAGGGCGGCGCGGCCGGGCTTCTTGAGCCCGCCTTTTTTCCACGCGGTGGAGGCGACTTCGAGGCCTTCCTTGTACTTGCCGTCGTACCAGAGGTACTGGGCGAGCTGGAAGTCGAGGTTGCCGGTCTTGAAGCGCTTGCGCGCGTCGTCGAGGATCTTGCGCACGGCGTCCTCGCGGCGGAGGTTCTGCATGCAGACCGAGACCAATTCCCAGTTGTCCTCGTTGTCTTCGACCTTGCCTTCCTTGATCCAGCTTTCGAGCAGCTGGCTGGCGCGGCTGTATTCCTCGAGACGGTAGTACAGACCGAAGACGTTCATATAGTCGGCCGGGCTGTTCTGGAAGCCGCGGCTCTGCGCCCGCTGGTAGGTCAGGATGGCGCGAAGCGGCTGGTCGGAGCTCAGGTAGGCCTGCGTCAGCTGCAGCCACATGTCCTTTTTCTCCGGGAACTTCCGGATGAACATCTCAAAGGTCTCGGCCGCCTCAGCGTTCATGCCCGCCTCCTGTTGGGCGGCGAAGAGAAGGATCCAAGCCTGATCGTTCGGCTCGATGGAGAGGCGGACGAGCTTTTGGGAGGCCTCGAAGGACTTCTTGTACTCCTTGAGGAAGTAGAGGCAGTTGGCGTAGAGCGACATGGCGTCGATGTACGCCGGCATGTTGCTCGCTCCGAGAACCGGCTCTTCGACCGATGCAAACCACTTGTCGAGTTTGGCGCGCGCGTCGGCGAGACGCTTCTCGCGGTGCTTCTCGTCATTGGTGGTGCCAGCGTCCTGCATGTAGAGCTGGGCGAGGGCGAGGGTCATGCCGAGCTGGGCATCCTTCGGGAAGTAGTTGCCGGCGAGCGCCTGCTCGAGCGGGGCGATGGCTTTGAGGGCCTGCCCGGACTTGATGAGGAGGTTGACCTTGAGCTGATTGATGTAGGCGAGATCGTAATCCTTGAGCTTCAGCCGGACGATCATGTCCTCCACCTTGCGGAGGAGTTCGGGATACTTCTGGGGATCGTCGGCGGCGAGGTCCTCGCGGATCTTGCCGAGTTCTTCCGATGTCGCGTTGCTGAGTTCGGGCGCCTGCTGGGCCGCGCCTTGCGCGCGGGCGGAGTTGGCGAGAAGGGCACAACCAACCAGGGCGACGCCGAGGCGCAGCAGGCCGCCGGTTTTGAGGAGGCGGCGTTGCCGAGAGAGACGAGGGGTGGGCATGGCGTCAGTTGAGCTTGAAGGGGAAGGCCTGCTGCATGCGGGTGGCGACCTTGCGGCCGTTCTTCATGCCAGGGGAGAAACGCCACTGCAGGACCGCATCGATGCAGGGCTTCTGAAACTCTTGATGGGTCGAGGAGACGACGACGGGATCGCTGACAATGCCGTTTTCATCGACGAAGAACTGCACGGTGCACTCGCCTTGGATGCCTTGGCGCTTGAGTTCGAACGGGTAGCGCGGCGGCGTCTGGGAGCGTGCCTGGGGCTTCTTGTCGAGTTTGGCGAAGTCGACGAACTCCTTGAACTTGCTGCTGTCGATGGCGCGGGTCTGCTTGCTGGGCGGGGCCCAGTTGGTGGACTCGGTCTTCGGCGCGACGGGCGGCTGCGGCTTGATCACGGCTGTGATGTCGCTGACGCCGACGGTGTTCATCGGCTCGGGGAGCGAGGCGGCGGCGAGATCGCCGCTGCTGTCGGAGTCGGAGACGTTGTCCTGCTGCTCCTGTTCCTCCTGTGGCTCCTGTTCCTCCGGCTCCGGCGGTTCTTCCGGGGCCTCGAAATCGATCTGAGCGGCGACGATGACGTCCTCTGCGGGGCCAGTTTTGACGACGTGTTGCTTGGCCGCGTCGAAGAGTTCGCCGCCCCAGAGCACGCCGCCGTGGAGACCGGCGGAAACCAGAACACCAATGATGATATCGATCTTTTTCATGTGGGGCCTCCCTTACTGGCGGACCGATTGCCGCGCGGTGGTGTTGAAGGTGACCTTGTTGATGCCGAGGGCGCGGGCTTCGTCGACGAGGACGACCGCCTTGCCGAACTGGGCGCCGATCTCACCTTCGATAAGCACCTTGGGATCGCCGCTCTGGACCTTGTAGCCGTTGAGGCGGATTAGGATGTCGTCGAAGGTGGCGCGTTCGCCGTTCCAGAAGTAGTCGCCGGCGGTGTCGATCGAGATCGTCATCGGCTTCACCTCGGGCGCATCGGTAATTCCGCCGCCCTGGGGCAGTTCCATGGGGATCTGCTTGTTCTTGTTCATCGTGAGGGTGAACAAGACGAAGGTGGCCAGCAGGAACATGATGACGTCGATCAAGGGGATGATCTCGATGCGCGCCTTCTTCCGTACTGTCTTGGTAAGCTTCATCGTAACTGCGTGCTAAGTTGCCGTGCCTCAGGCTTTGCCGGGGGCGGGCAGTTTCGTCGAGATGTAGACCTTGACCGGCTTGGGGGCCTTGCGGATCTCGTTCAGGATCGACATGGCCTGACCGTAGTTCGCGTTCTGGTCGAAGTTGATGAGGATCACGGGGCTCGGATCCTGCGTGCTGTATTTGATCAGTTCGATGATGAAGCCGTCCCACGTCATCAGATCCTTGTTCCAGCTGATCTTGCCTTCGGTATCGAGGCTGATGGTGATCGCCTTGTTGGGATCAACATCGATGCCGGTCTTGCCTTCGTTCAGATCGACGTTGGCACCATTGTTCTTGTTCATCGAGAGGGTGAACAGAACGAAGGTGGCCAGCAGGAACATGATCACATCGATCAGTGGGATGATCTCGATGCGGGCTTTCTTTTTGGAGCCTGAGCCCCCTCCTCCTCCTCCATGCATGGTGAACGAAAGTTAAGGATTACCGAAGTATGACGTGGGACTGCTGCGAGGGCGCGGAGCTTACTGCTCCGAGCTGACGCCGCTCGACTTCTTGATCATGATTTCGAGCGCGTTGCCGGCGTCCTCGACCTCATGGCGGGCATTTTCCCAGCGGGCGTTGAGATAGTTGAAGGGGAGCAGGCCGATGACGGCGATCGCGATACCGCAGGCGGTGGCGATAAGGGCTTCGGCGACACCACCGGTGATCTTGGCGGCGGCGGCGGAGATGTCGCCCTCCATGCTGCCGAAGGTGGTCATCATGCCCGTGATCGTGCCGATGAGGCCGAGGTACGGGGCAGCGGTGATGCAGGTGTCGAGGGTGGGCATGCCCTGGCCGAAGCGGTTGAGCTCGGCGCTGGAGCTGCGGATGAAGGCGTTCTGGGGCGAGCTCTCGCGGTGGGTCAGGGTGTAGACCATGATCCGGGCGATGAAGTCGTTGGTGGTGCGGCCGAGGGCGATCGCGCCGTCGATGTCGCCGGCTTCGACCTTCTCGAGCATCTGCTCGACGACCTCGGGGTTGCGCGCCTTCATTTCACGCAGGGTGAAGATGATGCGCTCGGTGACGACAGTCACGCCAACCAACGAGGTGATCAAAATGGGCCACATGATGTAACCGCCTGCATGGAAGAGCTCCATGGGGGTCATGTTCATCAGGAAGGCGAGGGGCAGGTTCTGGATCATGGTGTGATGAGTTCGAGGATGGTAATGAGAGAGGGGAGGGGAAAGAAAGCCACCGGGCCTGAGGCCGCGGAATCAGAGGGAGGGGCGAGGGGTTCGGGGCGCTTTTCTTTCGCGGAAAACGGGGAGGGGAACCGGGTTCAATGCCGACGGCCGGTGAAGTACTTCAACGGGGGCCGGGGGGCGGTCGCCACGGGGTGCGGGGTTGTGGGTGGAGGGACTATGGAAGGGTGGGAAAAATCGGGGAAAACTGAAATCAGCGTTCGACGTTCAAAGCCGCCGCGGGGCTTGTCAAAGGCAATTCTCGCCCCACTGCGGGCTGTTGACACCAAGACGATAGAATGGTGCCCCAGTGACCGAGCGAATTGACGAGGTTTTTCCCGGGGGGCACCCCCGGGGGAATCCGCTCGGGCGAGGGACTGGCGAGATGGGAAAAGGGATACACCGGCGGCCTCCGGCGGGCCGGAGCGGCGGCGGGATTTGGTTTGGCGCGCAGCGTCGTGCCGCTCAGGTTGCGGGGCATGTCCTACGAGCCGCTCGAGTTCTACCACCGTCAACGCCGTGAAATGGTCGAGGAGAGCATCCCGGGCGAGTTTTGGCTGCGCTGGCTCTACAGCCGTTCCGTCAGCGGGCAGGTGGCGCTCCACGTGCTCGCCAAGCGGGCGTTGCTCACCTGGTGGTATGGCCGGCGGATGGACCACCCGCGCAGCGTCCACAAGGTGCTTCCGTTCATCGTGCAGCACGACCTCGATGTGGACGAGTTCGCCAAGCAGGCGATGGCGTACCGGACGTTCAACGAGTTCTTCTACCGGAAGCTCAAGGAATCCGCGCGCCCGATCGACCCCGCGCCGGACAGCGTTGTCCTGCCGGCGGACGGACGGCACCTGGTCTTCCCCGACGTCGATGCCGCGGACGGGTTCTACGTGAAGGGCGAGCGTTTCGATCTCGAGGAGCTGCTCGGTGGCGGGCTCGTCGCGAAGCAGTTCGCCGGTGGCGCGATGCTCATCTCGCGGCTGGCTCCGAGCGACTACCACCGGTTCCACTTCCCCTGCGCGGGCACGCCCGGGCGCGCGAGCCAGATCAATGGGCCGCTGTATTCGGTGAATCCGATCGCGCTGCGGCGCAATGTGCGCCGGCTGGTCCAGAACAAGCGGATGATCACCGTGATCGATACGGAGCGGCTGGGCACGGTCGTGATGGTGGAGGTGGGCGCGACGATGGTGGGGGGCATCCTCCAGTCGTACGTGCCTGGCCGGCCGGCGAAGAAGGGCGAGGAGAAGGGCCTCTTCAAGTTCGGCGGCTCGTGCGTGATCACGCTCTTCCAGAAGAACCGCATCGTGTTCGACGCCGACCTCCGCGAACAGAGCGCGCGGTTTGTGGAGACGTACGCGAAGATGGGCGAGCGGCTTGGCGTGATACGGGGCTGAGCCGACGAGGTTCCCTCGCGCATCGCGGGCTGGGTGCCGCCTTTGCGGTCCGGCCAGCCCCCGCTGCGCGCGAGGGCGTGCTCGGGCATGCAATCAGCGGCCACCCTCCTCGCGTATTGCGGTGCCGAGGCCGCCGTGTTTCGGCCTTGCCCCCGGGCGGGCCGACGCCGGAAATCCGCGGCGACCCCAGCCGTTTGCCCGGGTGGCGGAATTGGTAGACGCAACGGACTTAGGATCCGTTTCCCGCAAGGGAGTGCAGGTTCGAGTCCTGTCTCGGGCACCAACGGCGGGTGGGCGGAATGCGGAGTGCAGATTCGGACGGCGAGCCGGGGCATGGCGGGATGGGCCGGCCCGGGTGGGCGCCGACTGGCGTGCGGCTGCGCCGCAGCGGTGGGACGGCGGATTTCGCGAGGGCGGCTTGAAAACGAGGCCCGGTCCCATCCTCTCCTTCCCCTTCCATGAAAGTCCGCAAACTCCTCCATACCCGGATGCGCGTGAACGACCTCGAGCGCACCGTGAAGTTCTATCAAGAGGCGCTCGGCCTCGAAGTGTCGCGACGGGTCACGTCGCCGCGCGGGGCGCAGTTGGTGTTCCTGCGCACGCCCGGCAGCGCGGAGGAGATCGAGCTCTGCCAAATGCCTGCCGGGGCCGAGCCGGTGCAAGTGCAGCCGGATTTGGTGCACCTCGCCTTCGAGGTGGAGAATCTGGACACGTTTGCCGCCGAGTCGGCGAAGAAGGGTTACCCGCTTTCGGACGGCCCGACGAAGACCGGCTCGGGTTCCATCATCGCGTTCATCGACGCGCCCGAGGGCTACGAAGTGGAGTTGATCCAGGAAGGGTGAGCGGAGCGCTCCTCGCCGCGTCGCGTGGCGGCTCCTCGCGTCCAACCCCTGCGGACGACGGAAGGTGACGAAAAGAGCGACGGTGCGCCCGTGTGCCTCCGGTTCGCTGGGTTTGCTTCGTCTTCTTTTTTCGATCCGAACGCCGTCCGGCCGTTACTCGGCCAACAAAAAACCGCCCGCGGTGAGGCGGGCGGTTTTGACGGAGTTTGGGATGGTGGGGATCAGGTCAACCACCAGGTGAAGTAGAGGTAGCCGCCCACGACCATGCCGAGCACGACGATCGAGCCGGCGACATCGCGCCAGTCCCAGCTCGCGCGATTCTCGGCCAGCTGCTCCGGCGTGCGGGAACCGTAGGTGAGTCCGGCGACCTGCGCTTCGGACGGGGCCGGGGTGAGCAGCGAGACGATGATCACGAGGATCGCGATCGAGACGGTGAGCACACCGGAGAGGTAGTACCCGTTGAACTCGCCGATGTCGCCGAGCAGACCGGTCTTGGCGATGGCGCCGCTCTTGGTGAGGGTCTGGATGGTGAGCTTGACCATGCCGGCGACGAAGCCGACGCACAGGCCGGTGAGCGCGCCCTGGGCGTTGATGCGCTTCCAGAACAGACCGAGCAGGAAGACGGCGGTGATCGGCGGGGCGAGGAAGCCCTGCACGTTCTGCAGGTAGTCGTAGAGGCCGGTGTTGCTC
>JAEZSJ010000220.1 GCA_023443985.1 Verrucomicrobiota bacterium
CGCGACGCCCTGCAGCTCGTAGGGCTCCGCGAGCAGCACCGGCTGGCCCGAGCGCAGGTTCAGCCCGAAGCGCACGATCACCTCGGCGTAGCGGTGCAGCTGTTCTTCGAAACCGGGAAACACCCCGCCATCCCAGCGGGCCGGCGCGCCGCGACAAAGCCAAAACCGCCGGCGGCGGGCCCGCCGTGCACCGGCGCGCCACTCCTTTTCTTGCCGCGGGCGCGTGCCCCCCTCCTTCTGGCCGCTCCCACATGAAGATCCTCCTCGTCGTCGCCCATCCGAATCCCGCCAGCTTCAACCACGCGCTCGCCGCGGCGGCGGCCGCCGCCCTGCGCGGCCAGGGCCACGAGGTCGTCACACAGGACCTCTGCGCCGAGGGCTTCGAGCCGTGCCTTCCCGCCGCCGAGTGCGCCAAGGACGCCGTGCTGCCGCCCGACATCGCGCGCCGCTGCGCCGAACTCGCCTCGGCCGACGGCCTCGTCGTCGTGCATCCGAACTGGTGGGGGCAGCCCCCCGCCGCCCTCAAGGGGTGGCTCGACCGCGTCGTGCGTCCGGGGGTGGCGTACGAGTTCCGCGTCCGCGCCGACGGCAAACCCGGCCCCGTGGGACTGCTCAAGGTGCGTGCGGTCCTGGTGCTCAACACCGGCAACACCCCGCTCGAGGCGGAGCGCGCACTGTACGGCGACCCGCTGGAGAACCTCTGGAAGCGCTGCGTGTGCGGCATGTGCGGGATCCCGCGCGCGGAACGGCTCTATTTCACCTCCGTGATCGTCAGCACGCCCGAGCAGCGCGCCCGCTGGCTCGCCGAGGCCGCCGCGGCCGCCACCGCGCTCTTCCCGCGCTCGTAGCCGGTTTTCGGACTCGATCTGTGCGCATGAACGCACCACACCCGGCATTCTCACGGAAATTTGGCGACTGCGGAGCCGTTTCGGCTTCCCCAGTCGACAGGGGCTTTGGCAGTTTGCTGCGCATGTCACCCCACACAGTCGTCTTGGGCGCGCTCCTGTCGCTGGCCACCGTCGCCGCGGCCCAGGAGCCCGCGCCCGCCATCGATCTTTTCGGCGCCGACACGTTCGCCGGGTGGAGCGTCGTCTCCCCGGAGAAGCTCGCCGTCCACGAGGTCTGCACGCGCACGCCCGAAGGCATCGCGATCGCCGGCTCGCCGATCGGGTATCTCGCGACCGAGGCCAGCTACGAGAACTACCGGCTCCGTTTCGAGTACCGCTGGCCCGCCGCGACCGCGCCGCGGAGCAACGGCGGGATCCTGCTCCATGTGGCCTCCGACCCCGTCGCGCCCAGCCCGTGGCCGACCTGCATCCAGTTGCAGACGAAGGTCCAGTATGCCGGCGACCTGCTCCAGATGTTCGGCTCGAGCTTCGCCGAGCCGATCACGACGCCGGCCAAGGGCAGCACGCCGCCGATCCGCGCCCGCCAGCAGGCGCGGAGCGAGCTGCCCCTCGGCGAGTGGAACACCGTCGATATCCTCTGCAACCGCGACACCATCGAGGTGCGCATCAACGGCGTGCTCCAGAATCGTGTGACAAAGGTGGTGCCGAACTCCGGCCGCATCGGGCTGCAGCTCGAGGGCGCGCCGTTCGAGGTGCGCAACGTCCGCCTCACTCCGCTCGCCTCGGGTTGAGGCGCGGCCGGCGGCCGGCGCCGCACCTGCGCCCGCCCGGGACGCGGCGCCGTTCAGACCGCGATCGGGGCCTTGATCGCCGGGTGCGGGTCGTAGCCGGCGAGCGTGAAGTCCTCGTAGCGGAAACCGAAGAGGTCCGTCACCGCGGGGTTGAGCGTCATCGTCGGCAGCGGCCGCGGCTCCCGCGAGAGCTGCAGCTTCGCCTGCTCGAGGTGGTTCGCGTAGAGGTGCAGGTCGCCGAAGGTGTGCACGAACTCCGCCGGCTTCAGCCCGCACACCTGCGCCACCATGAGCGTGAGCAGCGCGTAGGAGGCGATGTTGAACGGCACGCCGAGGAACAGGTCCGCGCTGCGCTGGTAGAGCTGGCAGCTCAGTTCCCCGTCGACCACGAAGAACTGGAACAACGCGTGGCAGGGCGTGAGCGCCATCTGCTCGAGCTCACCCGGGTTCCACGCGCTCACGATGTGGCGCCGGCTGTTCGGATCACGTTTCAACCCCTCGATGAGTTTCGCGATCTGGTCGACCGAGCCGCCGCCGGGCCGCCGCCAGTCGCGCCATTGCGCGCCGTAGACGCGGCCGAGGTTGCCGTCCGCGTCGGCCCACTCGTCCCAGATCGTGACCTTGTTCTCGTGGAGGTAGCCCACGTTGGTGTCGCCCTGGAGGAACCAGAGCAGCTCGTGGATGATCGAGCGCAGGTGGAGCTTCTTGGTCGTGAGCAACGGGAAGGTCGTGCGCAGGTCGAAGCGAGCCTGCGCGCCGAAGACCGAGTAGCATCCGGTGCCGGTGCGGTCGCCCTTGTAGCGGCCGTGGTCGAGCACGAGGCGGAGAAGCTGGTGGTATTGCTCCATCGCGCCCACTCCACCGCTCCGCCGCCCGCGAACCAAGGAAAATTCCGCGCCGGGCCCGGCCCCGACCGCGGTCGCGGGGTTTCGGATTCGTTGACGCCCACCGCCCGCGGTCCGCTAATCACCGCCCCCAGCACACCATGATCCACCGACTCCTGCGTCGCGCCCTCATCGCATTCACCGGCCTGGCCTCCGCCCTCGCCGCCCCTGCCGCCGCCATACCCTGGACCGACAACCAGGCGGCCGAATACACCATCGGGACCCGCGGCGCGGCGGCCTCCGCCCAGAGCGTCGGCGTCGCCGACGCGGTCGCGATCGACGCCGCGCACGGGAAGTTCTACGTGACCGATCGGCAGAACCACCGGGTGCTCCGCTTCGCCTATCCGGCCACGACCAACGAGCCCGCCGCCGAGGCGGTGTTCGGCCAGCCCGATTTCACCTCGGGCGCCCCCAACCGTGGCCGCTCCGGCCCCGCGGCCGACACCTTGAACGTCCCCTACGGTCTCGCGGTCGCGGCCAACGGCGACCTCTGGGTCACCGACTCCGGCAACCACCGCCTCCTCAAGTTCCCCGCGGCCTACAACGCCACGAGCGGCGTCGCCGCCAGCCGCGTGCTCGGCCAGCCGTCGTTCACCGCCGGCACCGGGGCCACGGCCGCCGACCGGCTGCAATCGCCCTCCAGCCTTGCCCTCGACGCCGCGGACAACCTCTGGGTGGCCGATTCGGGGAACAGCCGCGTCGTGCGCTTCGCCTCCGTCTCCACCGCCGCCGACGGCGCCAGCGCCGCCCAGGTGCTGGGCCAGGCGTCCTTCACCATCGGCGCCAACAACCGCGGAGCCGGCGCCACGGCAAGCTCCCTCAACTGCCCCTACGCGGTCTGTGCCGTCGGCACCACCCTCTGGGTCGCCGACTCGCAGAACCACCGCGTGCTGCGCTTCGCCAACGCCGCCTCCAGGAGCAACGGCCCCACCGCCGACGGCGTGCTCGGCCAGGGCGATTTCATCTCCACCGCCGCCAACCGCGGCGCCACCCCCGCCGCGCACTCGCTCCATTTCCCTGCCGGCCTGACGGCCGACGATGCCGGCACCCTCATCGTCTCCGACAGCTTCAACCAGCGCATCCTCATCTTCACTACGGCCGCGGCCAAGGCCCCCGGCGCCCCCGCCGACCACTTCCTCGGCGCCGGTTCGTTCAACGGCGCCGGCTCCATCCACTCCGCCTGGAACACCGCCTACGACAACACGCGCCATCGCCTGCTCGTCGCGTGGGCCACGGGCGGCCGCGTCACCCAGTATTTCAACGCCTACGACACCGCCACCACGCTGACCAGCGACGCCAACCCCGCCCCGCTCGCCGCCGCCATCGCCTTCACCGCGACCGTGAGGAACTCCGCCGCCGGTGGCCCGGCCCCGACCGGCACCGTGCGATTCTCCGACGGCGCCGCGGTCCTGGGCACCGCCCCGCTCGACGCCGCCGGCAACGCCACCTGCCGCACCGCGGCTCTCGCGGAGGGTGATCACACCATCGTCGCCACCTACCTCGAGGGTTCCGCCCACCGGTCGAGCGCGTCCGCCCCACTCACCCAGACCGTCGGCCGCTTCACGCCCACGATTACGCTCGCCACCTCCGCCGATCCCGCCTGCGCCGGCGACGCCCTCGTGCTCACCGCCACCGTGACGCCCCCCGCGGGCACCACCCTCGTGCCGACCGGCGCCGTCGCCTTCAGCGTCGACGGCATCACCCGCGCCACGGTCGCCCTCGGCGCCGCCGGCCGCGCCAGCTACACCGTCTCGGACCTCATGGCCGGCTCCCATGCGTTGACCGCCACATACAACGGGGACGCGCGTCTCCTCTCCGTCGCCACGACCAGGTCCCAGACCGTGATCCCCGCCGGCCTGCGCCGGCTCCCCGCCGTGGCCAACGTCGAACGCGACGACAACGGCAGCGAGACCGTCGTCTACTCCGGCGTCGAATGGGCCGGAATCATCTACGCCGGACTCTACGAAGGCTCCACCTGCTGGGCCGCCTACCGGTTCGACCTCTCGACCGCGAAGCTCCCGATCCAGAAGGCGGAGCTCAAGCTCCACGTCTGCGACAACCCGACCTCGCCCGCGACAGTCCCCGTGGAGATCCACGGCTCCCTCCATGACACGTGGTCGGACACCGTCGCTCCCCCCACCGCCCCGGCCAGCCTCCTTTCGCCCGCGATCGCCACCGTCGACTCCGACACGTTCGCCACCGGCGACTGGCTGACCATCGACGTGACGGACTTCGTCGCGTCGCAACTCTCAGGTGACAAGCTCGCCACCTTCGTCATCACCGCTCCGCTCGCGCCCGCCGAGTGGATCGTCGGGTTCCACTCCCGCGAGGCCGGCGCGAATGCCCCGGTCCTGGAGATCACCGAAGCCATGACCTACGCGAAGTGGGCGACCGGAAACTTCACCGCCGCCGAACTCGCCGATTCCACCACCAGCGGCGCCAACGCCGATCCCGACGGCTCCGGTCTCGCCAACCTGCTGCGCTACGCGCTCGGCCTGCCCGCCCGCGGCCCTGTCGCCAACCCGGTGGTGACCACCTGCACCGGCACGACCGCGACCCTCACCTTCCCGCGGCGGGCCGCCACCGGCGACCTCCGCTACAGCGTGCAGTCCAGCACCGATCTCGTCACCTGGACCGCCGCCGCGACCTACACCGACTCCGCGGACACCCGCACGGAAACCTGCAACGTCGCACTCCCGCCCGGCGCCACCCGCCTGTTCCTCCGCCTGAAGGTCGAGCAGCTCCCTTGAGCGAAGTCTGCGCCGAGCCCGCCCCGGCGCCAGGCGGTGCAAAAACCCGCCGACACGCCGGCCCAAGCCCTCGCGCCCAGGCTCCGCCGGCTTGACCCGCTCGCGCCGGAGGCGCATCGCGGAACGCATCATGTCGCCCCTCCGTCTCCTGCCCCTCGTGTTCGCGTGCGGCCTCGCGGCCCGGCTCGCGTCGCAACCCGCCAATCTGGTCTCGCCCGAGATCACGGCCGACGGTGCCGTCACCTTCCGCTACCACGCTCCGGAGGCGCGCAGCGTGGCGCTCGCCGGGCTGCGCCGGGCCGCGCCCTTGCCGATGACCAAATCGGCGGACGGCCTCTGGAGCGTCACCGTGCCCGGTCTCGCGCCCGACATCTACAGCTACGTCTTCACGGTCGACGGCGCCACCGCCCTCGATCCGCACAACCGCAACACCAAGAAGTGGATTCGCTCGGAGAATGCCTTCGAGTTCACCGGCGGCACCGCGCCGGTGTGGTCGCTCCAGCCCGTGCCGCACGGCGTGGTGCACCGCCACACGATCGCCTCCCGCGCCGCGGGCCGCCAGTATTCCTTCCAGGTCTACACCCCGCCCGGCTACGACCCCCGCGCCGCGCAGACGTACCCCGTGGTCGTGCTCTTCCACGGCTACGGCGACGACGAGACCGCCTGGGTCGAAAACGGCCGCGCGCATCTCATCGCCGACAACCTCATCGCGCGCGGCGCCATGAAACCGGCCGTGATCGTGATGCCGCATGCCCACCCGATCCCGTTCCCGCTCGAGCGCGTGGAGGAGTACTTCGGCGAGAACCTGCCCGCGATGGAACGCACCCTCCTCGAGGATCTGCTCCCGTTTGTGGAAAACGAATACCGCGTCGCCGCGGCTCCGGAGCAGCGCGCGATCGTCGGGCTCTCGATGGGCGGCGGCCATGCGCTCGGCATCGGCCTGAAGCACCCGGGGACGTTCCGGTGGGTCGGCGCGTTCAGCGCGGCCATCCCGCCCGGCGAGCCCACCGCGTTCTTCCCCGCCGCGGCGGCCGACCGGGCGGCGGAGCGCCCGCGGCTGCTCTGGATCGCCATCGGCCGCGAGGACTTCCTGCTCGAGCGCAACGAGTCGTTCCGCACTTGGCTCGCGCAGCGCGACGTGCCCTTCGCCTACGAGCTCACCGACGGCGGCCACGAGTGGACGAACTGGCGCAACTATCTCGCCGCGTTTCTCCCCCTCCTCTTCCGCTGAGCCGCGCCCGCGGCCCCCGGCGC
>JAEZSJ010000267.1 GCA_023443985.1 Verrucomicrobiota bacterium
CTCGAAGGGCCGGAGCGTGCGGATGTCGCTCGTGGGCAGCGCGGATGGCGGGAGGGGGTCCATGGTGCGCACCGGGGCCCCCTCAGCTGAGGATGGTCTTGATCACCTCGTCGAGCTGGCGGTGGATCTCCTTCTGCAGCGGGCCCAGCATCTCGATGCCGACGCCGGCAAGGTCCCAGTTCGGACCGTGCAGCGGGGGCACGTAGCGTTCGCCGCTGCTGCCGCACCGCATCGCGTTCACGATGATGTCGGAGGTGTGGAGGATGGCGGTCTCGATCGGATACAGGCTGGAGCCGGCATAGCTGTGGTGCATCTTGATCGGCTCGCAGAGGCGGCTGGGGAGCTTCCAGGTGCGGAGCAGGTCGTAGCCGACCGTGGCGTGGTCGAAGCCGAGCACGGCCGTCTCGGCCTGGTGGAGCAGGCGGTGGTCGCGGCCGGCCTGGGCGAGGGCGGCGGCGGCCTCGTCGGGCAGGTGTTGGAAGATGACGAGGCGGCCGATGTCGTGCAGCAGGCCGAGGAGGAAGAAGCGTTCGGTGTTCGGCTCGCGGCGACGGGCGGCGATCAGGCGCGCGGTGACGCCGCAGGCGATGCTGTGCGTCCAGAACAGCTCCATGTTCACCAGTTCGCGCGGCACGCGGTTGAAGATCGACGCCACGCAGGTGCCCTGCACGAGGGCGACCATCTGCTCGGCGCCGATCATTGTGACGGCGTGGCTGATCGTCTCGATGCGGGAGGGAAAGCCGTAGAAGGAGCTGTTGGCGAGCTGCAGGATGCGCGCGGAGAGCGCCTGGTCGGCCATGAGCACCTCGCCGATGTCGCTCATCGAGCTGTCGGGGTTCTGCACGACCTCCTGCAGCCGGTGGAACGTCTGCGGGAGGGAGTAGACGGTGCGGACGCGGGAGATGAGCTGGGAGACGGTGGTGCTCATGGGGCGGGCGCCGGCGGGGAGGGCTGGTGGTGGCGAAGTTCGGCGACGACCGCCAGGCGCATGAGTTCCGTGATGGCGGGGTGCGCCGGATCGGTGTGGCGGAACCGCTCGTTGATGGCGGCCTGGGCGCGGTCGAGCATCTCGGGCGTGGCGCGGGAGAGCAGGGTGTCCTCGGCATCCGGAGGTTTCGGGCCCTCGATCTCGACCTGCTGGATGCCCCAGGAGCGGAGCACGCGCACGTGTTTTTCGGAGATCTCGGTGCCGGTGCGCAGCAGCACCTGGCCGGATGCCTCGATGACATCCTTCCCGACCTTCATCCCCGGGGTGAGCGAATCGATATCCAACAGAGCCATAGTTGTGGCCGCGCCTGCCTGGCGCCGGCGCGACTAACATCGGGCCGATGGGCGAGAAGTTTAGGGGGACGCAGGGGGCGCTGCTCACGGGCGTTGCCCGGACAAACAGAACCCCGGCTGGCCCGCGGAAAGTGCGGGTGCCGGGGTGGCGAGGCCGCGCCGGGGTCAGGGCGCGCCGGTGGGCTCGGCGGCCGGAGCGGTGCCGCCGACGAGGGCTTGGCTGTCGCCGGCGAAGACGGCCTCGAGGTCGAGGAGAATGATGAACTCGTCGCCGCGGAGGCGGCGGAGGGTCCGACTCAGTTCTTGGTATACGTGGCCTGGTGCCAGACGGCGCCGAGCTGGCGCGTCACGCCGGTCGGAGGGTTGGCGGCGAGGTGTTCGAGCAGCTTGAAGGTGAGTTCGGGGTCGGCGCCCAGGCGGGCGGCGAGCGCCTCGGCGGTGAACGCCGTGCCGGGATCGGCGGCGAGCGCGGCGGTGATCTTCTTCTTGAGCGCGATCACCGCGCCGGCGGCCTTCTTGCCCGCCTCGACGCCGGGCTGGTGGTAGGCGTTGATGTTCACCAGCGTGGCGTAGAAGCCCACGGCGCGTTCGTAGAGCGCGATGAGCGCGCCCACGGTGCGCGGGGAGACATCGGGCACGGTGATGGTGAGCGACTCGCGGCCCTTCTCGGTGAGGGCGTCGCGGGTGCCGAGGTAGAACCCTTGGAGATAGTCGCCGGAGGTGATGCCCTCGGCCTCGACTTCCAGCGAGGCGCCGGTGCGGTCGCGAAGCACCTCGATGAACGTCACGAAGAAGTTGTTCACGCCCTCGCGCAGCTGCTGCACGTAGGCGTGCTGGTCGGTGGAACCCTTGTTGCCGTAGACGGCGATGCCCTGGTTGACGACGCGGCGGGCGAGGTCGAGCTCCTTGCCGATCGACTCCATCACGAGCTGCTGGAGGTAGCGCGAGAAGAGGAGCAGGCGGTCCTTGTAGGGGAGGATGACCATGTCCTTCTCGCCGGCACCCTTGGTGGCGAGGAACCACGCGGTCGCGAGGAGCGCGGCGGGGTTCTCACGGAGCACATCGCGGCGGGTGAGCTGGTCCATCGCGGCGGCGCCGGCGAGCAGCTCGCCGATGTCGACGCCCTGGAGCGCGGCGGGCAACAACCCCACCGGCCCGAGCTCGCTGGTGCGGCCGCCGACCCAGTCCCACATGGGGAAACGGGCGAGCCAGCCTTCGCCTTCGGCGATCTTGTCGTGCTTCGAGCCCTCGCCGGTGACGGCGACGAAGTGCTTCGGGTAGTTCAGGCCGGCGGCCTGGAACGCGGCGGCGGCCTCGAGCATGCCGTTGCGCGTCTCGACCGTGCCGCCGGACTTCGAGATGACGAGCGCGACGGTCTCGTGGAGCTGGCCGGCGAGCGCGGCGAGCACGGTATCCATGCCGTCGGGATCGGTGTTGTCGAAGAACCACAGCGACATCTTGTCGGTCTGCGGATGGCCGAGCGCCTCGCGCACGAACTGCGGGCCGAGGGCGGAGCCGCCGATGCCGATCACGAGCACATGGCGGAAGGGCCCGCGCGGGCCGGCGAGTTCGCCGCGGTGGACGCGGCCGGCGAAGTCCTGGATGCGGGTGAGGGCGTCGGAGATGGCGGTCTTGATCTCGGGCGTGGGCGCGAGCGCCGGGGAGCGCAGCCAGTAATGGCCGACCATGCGCTGCTCGTCGGGATTGGCGATGGCGCCCTGTTCGAGCATGGCCATGTCGTCGAAGGCCTGTTGCAGCTTCGGCTCGAGGATGCCGAGGGCGTCGGCGTCGAAGTTCATGCGGCTCAGGTCGAGCGTGAACCCGAGACGTTCATCGTGGAAGGAGAGCGCGGTGAAACGGGACCAGGACATGGCAGGGATGGATGAGGAAGGGATCACGGAGGACAACCAGCCGTCGGTCAACGGCGGGCACATGGATGCGGCGAAACTGCCGGCCCGGCCGACGGCTGGCGAGCGAAACCACCGGGCGGCACGCGCGGTGGCTGGCGCCGGGCCCGAATCGGCGGCCGCGCGGTCCACCCGGGCGGCGGGTGGGGCGCGCTCGCCTCAGTGG
>JAEZSJ010000386.1 GCA_023443985.1 Verrucomicrobiota bacterium
CACGGGATCTTCTTGTCGGCGCGGTGGAACGGGAGCGCCTCGGCCCCGCCGGCCATGCGCTCGATGAAGGCGCGGCTGAAGACGTGGATGGCGACGCTGCCGGCGAGGAAACGCAGGCGGCCGTTGGCGTCGACCTCGCGCTGGCGCTCCATCGGGAGGTCGGAGTACTCGACGACGAGCAGCTTGCCGCGCTGGCGGCAGAAGTGACCGACCTTCTCCTCGGGATACGCCTTCGGGATCATCTTGCTCGACATCTCGGCGCCGGCGCGGAGGTGGAAGCCGATGAAGGTCGGGTCGACGCAGCGCACGAGCGGGTTGTCGACCTGGAAGTAGCTGAGCACGTCGATGCCCTCCCGGCGCATGATCGCGAGCGCGCCGCTGCGGTCGAGGGCGCGCAACGAGCCGCCATGGCCGTCGGGGCTCATGGCGATGGAGGACTTCGTCTCAAGGATGATCTTACCGTCGAAGTCGACAGCCGGCATGCGGCCTTGGCGGAAGAAGTGTACTTGCTCCGCGGCGAGGCCGAAGAAGCCGTTCTCGCGGAAGAAGCTCTCGGTGGCCGCGTGGTTCGCGTGGCTGGTCATGATGAACCAGTGCAGCGGCTTCCCGTAGCGGCGGCCGGCGGCGAGGATCTTCTCGGCGAAGACTTGGAAAAGGGATTTCTGCAGGACGGGCGTGACCTTGAACGTACCCTTGGGCCCGTCGTAACCGAGACGTGTCCCCTGCCCGCCCGCGACGACGAAGGCTGCCACGCGACCGGCGCGCAACGCCTCCTCGCCGAGCCGCCGGGCCTCGGCCCACGCGGCGGCGTCGCCGCCGTTCTGCGGCAGCGGCACGTACGGCGCAGGTTCGAGATCGGTCAGATCGACGGCGGCGCCGGTGTTGCTGCGGACCAACGTGGCGGTGAGACGCGCGATCTCGGCGAGATCGATCTCGGCCGCCTGCGCGGCAAGCTGCGCCTGTTCGGCGGCGGTGAGTTCGGACCAGAAACGAAAAACGTGACCCTGGCCGGCTTGGTTGAAGGACTCGATCAACTGCGACGTTTCCATGGGAGCCGGCTAGAGTCGCCATGGCGCCGCTGCTCGCAACGGCAAAGTCGCGAGTCACCAAGGCGTGACATGAGCGGGATCGATGGGCGCGGCCGACGATCCCAACCGAGCCCGACCCGCCAACCCGTAGGTCCAGTCTTCGACTGGACGCCTCCGGCACTCGCCGGCGCCCCCGACGCCTCGGCTCACGCCGTCCGTCAGGGTTCACGTCCCGACATGATCGGTCGAAGACCGGTCCTACTGGTTCAACGCCTTCACCAGATCGATCGTCTGCCCGCGCAACGTCGGCAGGTCGCGCACTAGCTTCGCGCCGTAGCGCACAGTGAGCGGCTGGCCGAGATGCGAGACGATCTCGCCGCGCTCAAGCTTGCCGTCGCGCCACGCAAGGGAGACTTCGAAACCACCGCGCGCACGCAGCCCGCTCACCTGCCCCGTCCGCCACGCAGCGGGCAGCGCCGGCAGAAGGTCGACGATGCCGGCGTCGTGGCTCTGGAGCAGCATCTCCGCGATGCCGGCCGTGGCGCCGAAGTTGCCGTCGATCTGGAACGGCGGGTGGTTGTCGAAGAGGTTGGGCAACGTCGAGTGCGCGAGCAGCGCCTGCAGGTCGGCGCGGGCCTTCTCGGCCTCGCCGAGCCGCGCCCACAGGTTGACGATCCACGCGCGGCTCCAGCCGGTGTGGCCGCCGCCATGTGCGAGGCGGAACTCGAGCGTCTTGTGCGCGGCGGCGAAGAAATCCCGGCCAGCCGCGGCGGAGCTCGCGCGGGCGAACTGCGCGCCGGGATGCAACCCGTAGAGGTGTGAGATATGGCGGTGGCCGGGGTAATACTCGCCGTATTCTTTCGCCCATTCCATCACGCGGCCATCCGAGCCGATCTGCGGCAACGCGAGCTGCGCGCGGGCGGCCTCGACGGCGGCCACCGTTTCGTCGGCGATGCCGAGGGCGCGCGCGGCGGCGAGGAAGTTCGCAAAGGCCTCCCAGACAATCTGCTGGTCCATCGAGTTGCCCATCGCGACGCTGTGATGCGAGCCGTCGGGGCCGATGAATTCGTTTTCCGGAGACGCGCTCGGGCCGGAGACGAGCCAGCCGGTCTTCGGGTCGGGCACGAGCCAGTCGAGGAAGAACAGCGCCGCGTCGCGCAGCACGGGATAGGCGCGGCGCGCGAGGAAGTCGCGGTCGCCGGTGTAGAGGTAGTGCTCCCAGAAATGGCGCGTGCTCCAGGCGAAGCCCATCGGCCACATCGCCCACACGGGCCGGCCGTCGGTCGAAGCGCCGAGCCAGGCATCGGTCGTGTAGTGCGCCACCGCGCCGCGCGCGCCGTAGATCTCCTGCGCGGCGAGGCGGCCGCCGTTGGCGGCAAGGTTCTCGATCAACGCAAAGAACGGCTCGTGGCACTCGGCGAGGCCGGTGACCTCCGCCGGCCAGTAGTTCATCTGGATGTTGATGTTGATGTGGTAGTCGGCGCTCCAGGGGGCGTACATCTGGTCGTTCCAGAGCCCCTGCAGGTTCGCGGCGAGGTCGCCCGGTCGCGAAGAACCGATCAGCAGGTAGCGGCCGTATTGAAAATGTAGTCCCAGCAGACCGAGGTCCTCCGCCCCACCCTGCACCCGGCGCAGGCGCTCGTCGGTGGGCAGCGCGGCGTTGGCATCGTCGCCAAAGGACAACGCCGCGCGGCGGAACAGCCGCCGGTGGTCGGCGCGGGCGCGCTCGGCGAGCACGGCGAACGGTCGCCCGGCCACCACGGCGAGATCGGTCTGCGCCGCGGCGAGGCTGCTGCGCGCGAGCGGCACGGCGGGCATGGTCGCGTTGTAGTCGGAGCGCACCGCGAACAGCAGCGTGGCGGCATCGGCACCTTGGAGCGCGAGGGTGTCGTCCTCGACGACAAGCGTGCCACCCTCGGGCACCACACGAAGCACGCCGGCGAACTTCACACCGTCGCCCCGGTGCTCGGCGAGCGCCTGCCCGACCATCTCCAACGAGCCGTCGGCGCGCGCGGCCACGATCACGTCGTCACGCTGGAGCGCGGCGGTGAAGGAGATCTGGCCGGGCCGATCGGCGGTAAGCCGCACGACGAGCAACTGGTCGGGCGCGCTGGCGAGCACCTCGCGGCGGTAGGTCACGCCGCCCAGCGTGAACTCGGTCGTGGCGGTGGCGGTGTCGAGATCGAGTGCGCGGCGGTAGGAGGTCGGTTCACCGGCGGGCAGCGCGAACGCAAGTTTCAGTGCACCCAAGGTTTGGTGACTGCGCCCCACCTGCGGCTGCGGTCCGATCACCTCGTCCTGCACAAGCTTCTCGGCCTCGGCGAACTTCTCGGCGAAGAGCAGCTCGCGGATTTTCGGGAGCTGTTTGCCGGCGGCGGTGCGGTTGAGCGCCTCGGGGCGGCCGCACCAGATCGTGTCCTCGTTGAGCTGGATCGTCTCCGCGGCCACGCCGCCGAAGACCATCGCACCGAGCCGGCCGTTGCCGACCGGCAGCGCCTCGGTCCACTCCTGCGCGGGCTGCTCGTACCAGAGCTCGAGGCCGCGGAAACCGGCGGGGGCCATTTCGTCGCCAGCCGGAGCCGGAGCGCCGAGCATCGACGACAGAGCCGCTACAACCAGGAGCAGCGATGCGCAAATCCGGGGGAAGTGGATCACCATCGGCGGCCACTCTGTGTCGCCACCCGCGCGGATCCAGCGGAAAGGTGTCGGTGCCAGCCGTTCCGCTCGGTCAACTCGCGGACGGCCTCGGCCATTCGCGGAACACGGTTCAAGCCCACGCCTCCGACGAGCCCGGTGCCGTGGGTCGAAACGCATGAGCGGACGGCTCGGGGAGCCATCCCCACCACTGCCCAACAACGCGGCTCCCGTAGGACCGTTTCGCCGGGACGTCCGTTCCACTCGGCGCGGCTCACGCCGACGGCCCGTAGCCCATGATCTGGCGGATGAAATCGGCGCGGGGCTTGTCGGTCAGACGCTCGAGCAGGCGGAAGGCGACCTCCATAGCGGTCGACGGGTTCCACGAGGTGATGATGTTGCCGTCCTCGACCACCGGTTCGTTGACCACGTTGGCGCCAAACTCGGCGAGCGTCTTCTGGCGGACGCGATCCTTCTGGTTGTAGGTCGTGCAGCGCCGCCCAGCGAGCACGCCGCTCTTGCCGAGGGGCAGAGCGCCCACGCAGACGGAGGCGACAGGCTTCCCCTGCCGGTCGAACTCGCGGATGAGCTCCAGCAGACGTTCGTCGTAGGCCTCGCGGTAGAAATCGTATTCAACAAATCCACCCGGCAGCGCGAGGGCGTCGAAGTCGGCCGCGCGGATCTGCTCGAAGGTGCGGTCGACGACCAGGCGCTGGTCGAAGGAGCTCACGACCTCGCGGGCGAAGCCGCCGGTGAGGAGCTTCGTCGAGCCGTCGCCATCGGTGAGGTTCCAGCCGATGACGTCGATGAACACGCTGGCCTCGTACATCTCGAAACCGTGGGGCAGGAAGAGCAGGACTTTCTTCACAGCGGAAGGAACGGATGGACCGCGGTCGGCTTCAAGCGTGATGCGTCAACGCTCAAGGTTGAACAAATGTGTCGCTCCACCGGAATGACACTGGCACCCTTTCGTTCGCCGAAACGTCCCGATGAAAACCGAGCAGGTGCCACAAAAAAATCAGGAACGCGAACGGTGCAAGAAGACGCACTGCCTGGAGTTGATGCGCAATGCGCGAGCGCTGGTCCTCCGCGACAGCGAGTCCTTCCACGAAGCAGCCTCGGTACTCGAGCACGTCGGGCAGATCATTGGCGGCGTGCTGCACAACGGACTGAAGGGGTATGAGGCCTCGCTTCTCGCTCTCGCTGACCGCACTCGCCGTCATTCAAGAGACGAGGTGGCGCGAACCTTGAATGTGGTGCGGAATGCCCGCAATGACGCTGCCCACGATGGGGCGTGGGCGCGTCACCTGAACTCACGGCTGCTCGACCTGCTGTTGATCCTCGAGGAAGGAATCATGGCGGACACAACACTGATCGAAGACATCATGGTGCGCGGTCCCGTAACCGCAGAGCCATGGCATTTGGTGAACCAAGCGCGTCGGGCAATGCTGGCGAACTCGTTTTCATGCCTGCCCTTTATCCACGAGAAAGAATGGCACCTCCTATGCGATAGCGCGATCGTGCAGTACTTGGGAACAGCGAGAAGCGGGGAGATCCGTCGCCGCGTTCTCGAAGCCACTATTGAACATGCGCTTTCTACCAAGTTGATTGAACTGACCCGAGTGAAGACGTGCTTGCCTAAGGATCCAATCGCCAAGGCGGTGGAGCTGCTGAATGAGACCTCGCTGCCTGTGCTCGTGATCGAGGAGTCTGGAAGCGGCCCACGCCTTCTGGGGATCGTGACTGCTTTCGACTTGTTGTAGTCGCGCCGGTCCCCGACTCGGACGGTCCGGGATTAGTACACCAAGATCAGCACCACTGATTGCTGCACCCTGTTGATCATGTCTTCGAAACTGGTTTTGGCGGCCCGCGGCGGCCCATCGTTCGCTTCGACATAAAAATCGAGAAGCGCGAGCGCGTACGCGCTCTTCACGGCAAAATTCACGTTCTGAGGGATATCGCCCAACGCCGCGGCGGCTTTGAGTCCGAGCTTCGAGACGACGACTCCGACGACATTTCCATTCTCGTCCAGTAGCCCTGTATATTCCCCTCCGTGGCAGAACGCGTTTTGCGGGGGCTGCAAGAAAGGGCGGGCGCCGGGTGGCGTCCGCCCTCGAGTCGGTGTATCTGCGGTTCTTTCGGGCTGGTTTCAGGGGGGCGGTGTGAGGGCCGCCCTCGGGAAAGGCTACCGGAGCTCAGATCAGCTCGCACTTGCCGCCGGCACAGGCGGTGGCGGCGCCGCGGTGCTCGGAGCCGGCGGTGTGGTCCTCCTGCTCCTCGAGCTTCGAGTAGTCGACGGCGGTGTAGTGGAGACTGTTCCACTTGCGCACGTCCTCGCGGCCGGTGATCGCCTCGCGCGGGGCCTGGCGGTAGTCCTTGTCGCCGCTGGCACCGAGGAGAGCGACACCGGTGAAGGCGTGCTGGTTCTCCCAGATGAAGTCGGCGACGGCGGGCCACTCGTCGGCCTGCACGGTGATGGTGTTGGAGACGTTGTGGTGGGCGTCGGTGTAGGTGGTGACCGCGCGGCCGCCCTGCACCCAGTTTTCCTGGACGAGGCGGACGTACTCGAGGAGGCGGAGAGCGGGCACGTCGTCCTTGAGGAGGGCGTGCGGCGGGGCCTCGACAGGGAAGGTGATGACGTCGGTGCCCTCGTTGTAGACCGACTTCTCGGTCATGTGCGGGTTGTGCTTCTTGAACCAGCGGTAGATCGGATCGGCGGAGCTGGCCTGGACGCGGCGGAAGTAGCGGCGGGCGTGGTGCGGGTGGATGCCGGAGCCGGCGTTGAGGACGAGCGAGGAGGTGCCCTCGGGCTTGACGCAGGTGGTGCGGGCCGCGCGGTTGATGCCCAGCGCGGCGGCGCCGGCGGCGTTGACGGCCTTCACGACCTCGGCGCCGCGGCGGAGGGTGGCGGGGTCGAGGAGGATCGCGGGGTTGTCGAGCACGCCGCAGATCGAGACGCCGATGAGGGCCTCGCGCTCGTTGATGACGCGGGTGACCGGGCCGAGGTAGGGAATGTCCGTATACGTGGCCTGCACGGTGCCGATGAGCGCGGCGGCGCGGGCGAGCGCGAAGAACTGGTCGGCGGTGTCGGCGGCGGCGCCGGAGACGGTGGAGAGGTTGCACATCTGCCAGCCCCAGAGCTCCATGCCCTCCTCGAGGTGGCCGGTGTAGCCGTAGTTGCGGAGCTTCTCGATCTCGCGGGAGGTGACGACGAGCTTCGGGTTGAGCGCGATCTCGACGCACGGGTTCGGGAGCACGTCGGGATCGGAGCCGTTGACGAAGTAGAAGCCGGGCTCGCCGAACTGCTTCTGGCACTCGAACAGGCGCTGGTAGACATCGCGCGGCGTCTGGTCGCGGACGAGCACGGCGGAGTTGTTCGAGGCGGAGCGCTGCGGGTGGGTCTTGAACCAGTCGCCGGTCTTGGCGGCCATCATCTCCTCATCCTCGGGGCTGAAGAGGCAGATCGTGGCGGAGCGGCGGATACCGCCGGAGAGGACCGACTGCGCGACGTGCATGCAGATGTCGTAGACCTCGATGGGGCGGAGCTGGCGGCCGGCGGCGCCGACGAGGATCTCCTCCACGCGGGTGAGCGCGCGCTTGAGCGGGAGGTGGCCGGGGGCCTTGCCGCCGCTGGTCTTGAGGAGGGCACCGCGCGGGCGGATCTGGTGGAACGAGAACTCGATCTTGTAGCCGTGGACGAAGGACTCGAGGAGCTCGTGGAGCGAGTCGGACCAGCCCTCGACGGTGTCCGGCACGGCGTAGTGCTTGACGGGGAGCTCGAGCTCGTCGCCGCGGGCGGCGAGGACCGGGAGCATGGCGACGTGCTGCTTCTGCACGGAGAAGCCGCAGCCGCAGCCGCTGAGGAGGAGGAAGAAGTACTCGCGGAAGAACTCGATGCGGTTCACCGGCGAGGCGGTGCAGTTGTAGATGCGGGCGTTGGAGACCTCGATGGCGCGGCCGCCGAACTGGAGGGAGCGCATCGAGGGCAGGACCTTCTTGGCCTTCACCAGGTTGTAGGCGCGGATGACCTCGTCGGCCAGCGAGCCGAGCGGGCCGGCGTCGCGCGCGGCCTCGGCGGGGACGGCGCCCTTGGCGACGAGCTCACGCATCGTGGCGTTGAGGTCCTTGTCGGCGATCTTCTGCGTGCGGCGCAGGTGCATCTGGGCGACGCGCTCGACCGCCTCGGACCAGATCTCGCGCCGGCCGAGCGACTCGTCGTAACGGCAGTAGCGGCTGATCGCGATGTAGTCCTGCAGACCGCAGTCGCCGTGCACGACCGGACGGAGCTCGGAGTGCTGGATACGGTAGAAGATGTAGTGGCGCGCGATCTCGTACTCGCCGTGCTTGAGCAGCGTGAGCTCGATGAGGTCCTGCACGTCCTCCACGCCGGGGGCGCCGGCGGTGCCGAACTTCTCGATCACCATGTCGCGGACCTCGGCGGAGAGGTTGAACACCTTCTTGAACTCCGCCTCGTCGAGGCCGTAGCGGTGGTCGGAGCTGTCGCGGTGCGGGTTCTTGGCCTCGTCGTGCTTGGCGCCGTAGGCGGCGAGGGCGACGGCGCGGACGATGCGTTCCAGTTTGAAGGGCGCGGCTTTGCCGTCGCGTTTCTTGACGGTGAGAAGGATTTCCGACTCGGGCATGGAAGTGGTGCGTTCGAAGAGACGAGAAGAAGTGTCGGCGGGCATGGTCGGTTCGGGGTCGATGGACAGGGAAAAGGACAAAGGGTGCGGAAAACGGGGCCGTTCAGTCGGCGTGGGTCTTCGCGGCGCGCGCGGTGGAGAGGCGCCAGACGGACTTCAGCCCCAGGCGCCAGGCGGCGAGCAGGAGCGCGGAGACGGCGCCGATGTCGGCATGGAGGCGAGGCAGCTCGAGTTCGAGCGCCTGGGCTTGGTCGAGCCACTTCTGCCGCCGCGCGGCGGCGCGCAGGAGACAGCTCGGATCGATGTCTCCGGCGGTGAGGTGTTTCTCCTTCAGGTCGGCGGGGATCGCCGCGATCTCCTGCACCTCGCCGTCGAAATACTTGAGCGTGTCGATCATCTCGGCCGACCACAGGCCGCGGGCCTTCAGGTCGCGCACGAGTTCCGCGGCGAAGACGACGAACTCGCCCGAAAGCGTCGACTCGACCTGCACGTTGCGCGCGGTCGGCTCGACCGAGGGGGAGGTGCCGGCGACCTGGTCGATCCAAGGCGTGGGCGCGAGCGCCAGCAGCGAGGCGTTGCGCAAACCATGCGCGGCGATCGCGGCCCGGACCGGGGCCCAGTCGAGCTGTCCGCCGGCGGGCAGGTCCGCCAGCAGGCCGCGCTCCGCCTCGGCGGCCGCGGCGGTGTCGGACGGCAGAAGCCCGCGGTCCCATTTCGAGCCCTTGAAGGTGGGATAGCAGCCGCGTTCGGCGGCGAGCTCCGCCGAGGCGGCCGTGGCGGCGTGAGCCAAGGCCTCGAGGCACTCGTCGTTGAACGCCTCGGGGGCGGCCGAGCCGAAGGCGAGGCCCTTCAGGTGCAAGGCGCGGGAGAGCCCCATCACACCCAGGCCGAGCGGGCGGTGTTGCTGCGCGGCGCGGCGGGCGGACTCGGTCGGGAAACGGTGCAGGTCGAGCACGTTGTCCAA
>JAEZSJ010000370.1 GCA_023443985.1 Verrucomicrobiota bacterium
CCCACTCGGTCACGATCGGCTTGATCTGCGCCGTCGGTTCGCCGCTCGCCGCCGTGCCGCCCGTCACCGGCAGCCGCCCGGCGACCGGGCGGAACCGCTCGAGATCCTGCACCGCCGCCGGCACCTCCGGCGCGGTGAGTTCGCTGAAGTTGAGCCGCAGCCCGCCGCTCGCGGCGTTCGCCAGCACGCCGAGCGAGCCGACCGTGAACGCATTGAAATGCCGCCGCACTAACGCCCGATAGTTCTCCGTCTCCTGCGCCGTGCCCAAATTCTGGAACCGCAGCTGCGTCACCGCCAGCGCAGAGCCGAACTGCACCCAGCGGACCGCTGCCACCGCATCGTCCTCTCGTCCGATCCGAAAACCGCTGGTCGGCCCGTCGCTGCCGTCCAGCGCGTCGTTGCCCGCGCGGTGCGCCACCAACTGCCGCAGCCGCGCCCGCTCCTCCGCGCTGGTCACGGGATCATCGGCCGCCGGCCAGGTGGGAAGCGGGACTTCGTCCACGCGGTCGATCACGCTCACGTTCCCCTTCACTCCTTCGTCGCCGACCCAGTAGGCGAACCGCCCGACCTGCTGCTCCCCGCTCAGACCCGCCACGCCGGCCGCATCGATCGGTTCCCACAGCGCTGCCACTGCCCCATCGTCGGCGGTGCTCGTATTCGAACCGACCAGCCGCGTGCCGTTCGCCACCGCGCCAGTCGTCGTCACCGTCACATTCGCATCCCCCGGCGCCCCCGACACCAGCCACACCGGGCCGCCGCCGTCCGTCCAGACTCCGGTCCAGCGCGGATTCTGCGCCCCGAACCGTTCCGCCGCCGCCGTGCTGCATGCGTCGGGCCCGGCCGCGGCCTGCAACCGGCCCAGCGCCACCCGCAACCCGACCAGCGTGTTGCGCCGCGCCTGCTCGGCCGCACCGCGTTGGGCCGCGACCCGGAGCTCGTTGCGCGTGAGCAGGGTCAATGCCACCAGCAGGAGCACGACCGCTGCCAGCAGCGCGGCCGCCAGGACCACCGCGAACCCATCGCGGCCCCGTTTCATGGCGACGCCTCCAGCTCCACCCAGCGGGTGAGCACCACCGAATGCGCCTGCGCGATCGTCCACCACGTCGTCCCGGTCAACCGGCCCGCTTCCAACGCCTCGATCTGTCGCGCGCCGTCCTCGGTGAGCACGCGGATGAACAACTCTGCCGCCGTCGGGTAGCCATAACTCATCGCGGTGACCGGCACCGCCGGATTCGGAGGCGCTACGGCGGTGTCGGTGGTCGCGGCAAACCCGAGGTTGCCGTTGCCCGTGGGAAACAGCGTTCGCCGCGTCCCGTCCGCCGCCGTCCGCTGGAAGCGCACCCCGAAGTCGATCACCTCGTTGGCCAGAAGCAGATCGCGGCGCGCACGTCGCGTCGTGCCGGCGTCGCCGGGATTGCCGCCGCCGATCATGCCGTTGTAGGCGGGGGCGAAGACGTCGAAACCGACACTCCAGCTCGAGCGCTCCCGCGCCGGGCTGTCGTCGGCATACGGGCGCACCTCCGATCGGAACAGCGCGTACCGCTGCGACGCGCCCGCGACCGCGCTCACCGCGCGTCGCACGATCTGGTAGCTGACCACCCGCGGCGCCGAGGTGCCGGAGATCGTGTCATTGCGATCGGCCACATCCGTCACGAACCGCAGCCACACTCCGGCCATTCCGAAACGGCAGTCCTCGACTCGCCCGCTCGCCGGTGCGAGGTCGAGCGACGAATCCGTCGTTCCCGGATTCGCCCAGTCGGGCTTGCGAACCGCCGGCGACCATACGCCGAGCGTCCCACCGCCGTCGCCGGCGCCGCTCTGGTCGGGCTGCACCGTCGCAGCGAGCCACACACGCCCGTCGCGCCGCAACACGGCCGACCGCAGGTCCCGGGCGAGCAGGTCGAGAGCCTGCTCCGCCTGCTGTGTCGCCGTGAGCCCGCCGCTGGCGCGTGCCCAGGTCCGCGCCATCTGCGCGAGGATCGCGACCATGATCCCCGCCAACACCACGGTGATCGCGCTCGCCACGAGCAGTTCCACCAGCGTGAAGCCGCCGCACGATCGGCGCCGGACTGTCGTGTTCCCCCTCATCGGTTGATCGCCGTATGAAACCGGTACTCGGAACGCTGCGATTCCGGCACGAGCACGCCGTCCGGCGGCAACGCCAGCGGCCAGCGCACCCGCACCTCCAGCACCACGCACGAGCCACCCGATGCCGGACGCAGCGCGCGGGTGACCGCGATTTCGAAATGCCGTTCCGCCGCCGGAATCCCTGGTGGTGTCCCGGTGCTCGGGTCGTTGTCCGCCTCCTCCAGCCGCACGATTGGCGAGCCGTCGGCACGGGCCAACAACCGGAGCGTTGCGCTGCCGTCGGTCGCCGCCGCCACCGCGGCAAATCCCGCACGTCGCAGCTCCGCGTCGATCCGCTCGCCCAGCCGGACGGCCGCACGCCGGTCGCCCACCTCGCGCGTCGCCCGCACCGCCGGCCCGAACAACGCCACTGCCGCCACGACCGCCACCGCACAGAGGCCCACCGCCACCAGCACCTCGACCAAGGAAAGGCCACGCTGCGCTTGAAACCGGAATCTGGAGTCGGAGCGCATCGCCTAGAACTCCGCCCTCCCGCGCACGAAGGTTGCCACGCCGTACGCCGAGAGCGAAAGGCCGGCGACGTTGTCCGGTTGTTCGCACACGACCGTGACCGGCACCGCCTCGTCGCGTCGCCGACCGGTGGCGACGACGAGATCCCCGCTGCTCGTGCCGCCCGTCGCCGAGAACCGCGCCATCAGCCAGCGCGTCGTGCCGAGGATCGCGGCCTCGGTGCCGCTCTCCGTGTACGGCGTCAGCGCCGTCGAGCGCAGCGCTCCGCCCGAACCACGAGTCCAGTCGTCGCCGGCGC
>JAEZSJ010000385.1 GCA_023443985.1 Verrucomicrobiota bacterium
GGCTCCATCGTCACCGGCCTCGTCACCGGCATCGTGATCGGCAAGGCCACCGAGTACTACACCTCGCACGAGTTCAAACCCACCCAACACATCGCCGACAATGCCCGCACCGGTCCGGCCACCGTCATCATCTCCGGGTTGGGCGTCGGCATGTCGTCGACCGTCATCCCCGTGGTTGCCGTCGTGGTCGGCACCGCCGGCGCGTACATCTGCTCCGCCGGCTCCATCCGCTTCGCACCGGACAACATGGCCATGGGCCTCTACGGCATCGGCATCGCCGCCGTCGGCATGCTCTCCACCCTCGGCATCACCCTCGCGACCGACGCCTACGGCCCCATCGCCGACAACGCCGGCGGCAACGCCGAGATGGCCGGCCTCGGGCCCGAGGTCCGCAAGCGTACCGACTCTCTGGATGCGCTCGGCAACACCACCGCCGCCACCGGCAAGGGCTTCGCGATCGGCTCGGCCGCGCTCACCGCGCTCGCCCTGCTCGCCTCCTACGTCGAAGAGCTGAAGATCGCGATGATCCATGCCAAACAGACCACGATCGAGGTCGCCGGCCAGACCATCCCCGTGCTCACGGCGACGCTCACCCAGTTCATGGACTACTTCCAGGTGAACCTGATGAACCCGAAGGTCATCATCGGCCTCTTCATCGGTTCGATGATGGCGTTCCTGTTCTGCGGCCTCACGATCAACGCCGTCGGCCGCGCGGCCGCCAGCATGGTCGAGGAGGTGCGGCGGCAGTTCAAGGAGAAGCCCGGCATCCTCGGCGGCACCGACCTCCCCGACTACGCCCGCTGCGTCGCGATCTCCACCGCCGGCGCCCAGCGCGAGATGATCGTGCCCTCGCTGCTCGCCGTGATCGTGCCGATCCTGGTGGGCCTCGTCTTCGGCGTGCCCGGAGTGTTCGGTCTGCTCGGCGGTGGTCTCGCCACCGGCTTCGTGCTGGCCGTGTTCATGGCCAACTCCGGCGGCGCTTGGGACAACGCCAAGAAGTTCATCGAGGAAGGTCACCACGGCGGCAAGGGCTCCGTCGCCCACAAGGCCGCGGTCATCGGCGACACGGTGGGTGATCCGTTCAAGGACACCGCCGGCCCCAGCCTGAACATCCTGATCAAGCTCATGAGCATGGTCTCGATCGTCACCGCGGGCGTGAACGTCGCCTTCACGTTGTTCTGAGCGGCCCACCCGCTCGGCCGAGGCGGCCCCCGCGGGGGCCGCCTCTTTTTTTATGCTCACCTCCCCGCGACCGCGCCCGCCGCACAAAAATCCGCCGGTCCCCCTGCAGAAACTTGCCTTCGGTCCCGGCGCCCGCCTCATTCGATGCCGGGTTCGAGGACATGTGCTTCGAAGGCAACTGAAACGGTCGGGCCGCCGTTTCCCCAACTCACCACTCGCCGGCCTCTCGTCCGCTCGTCGCGCGCGCCACCCCATGGCGCCACGGGGGCGGTGCGTTTGCACGGCCCGTCTACGATGCCTTCCTCCGCCACACCCGATCCCACCATTCCCGCAACCGCCAACTCCCTCAGCTGGACCGGCCACATGGCCGACGATGTCGCCGCCACCTTCGGCCCGGAGCCGGGCGCCACCCTCACCGCCACAGCCGCGACCTTGCACCTAAAAGGCAACCGCGGCGACTTCCTCCTTCCCCTCGCCGCAGTGGTCAGCATCGGCCGCGGCGGCTTCTATCCGTGGCTTTTCAAGGGCGTGCGCATCCGCCACCGGATCGCGGGCTTCCCGAAAAATCTGCAGTTCCTCGATCCCGCGACCTCCTCGCGCGATCTGCTCCGGCAACTCGGTTCGCTCGGGTACCCCGTCCGCTGATTCCCGCGCTCACGCTCGCCCATGCGCGTTTTGCTCGAACAGCACACGCAATTCTTCGCCGCGGTGGCCGATATCTCTCAGCGCCGTGGGTTGATGCTCGGCTTCGCCCTCCGCGGGATCGTGCTCGCCGCACGCCCCTGCGGAGCTCTCCGCGTGCCCCGTCTTCCCGGCCGGCCCTCCCACCGAAGCCTCCACCCAGAACCGACCGCCCCATGATGATCCCCACGCTCCGCCGCGCCATCGCCTTCATCCTCCTCGCCGCCACCGCCCACGGGGATGTCCTCCGGCTGGCGAACGGCGATCTGCTCCAAGGGCGGCTCGTGGGGTGCGAGGCGGGCCTCATCCGCTGGGCCCACCCGCAACTGGGGCTCTTCGCCGTGCCGGAGGGCACCGCCACCATCCTCCCCGACCCGGCGCCGGAGCCGGTCGCTCCCGAGATCGCAATCGTCCCCGTACCGAGCTCCGCCGCCGCCCCCGCCGCTCCGGCGGGTCCGACCGGAAAACCGCCGCCGCCCCCGCCGCGTTGGCGCACAATTGTCGAGTCCGGCATCAGTCTGCAATCCGGTCGCACCGACCGCACCGACGTCAACCTCCGCGCCGAGTCCACCTTCAAGCGCCGGCGCAACGAGTTCCGCCTCCAGGCCCGCTACTTGTACTCGAAGGCCAATCACACGCTCACCTCCGAACGCACCGAGGGATCCTTCCGCTGGCGCCGCGAGCTGAGCCGACGCTGGTTCGCCCAGACCAGCACCTCGTACTACTCGTCCGCTATCAAGGGCATCGACCACAACGTCGACCAGAACCTCGGCGTCGGCTACCGTCTCGCCAAGTCCGACCGCTTCTCCGCCTCCATCGGCGCCGGCATCATCGGCCAATACCGCGAGGTACTGGCCGCCTCGCCCGAGACCGGCGTATTCGGCGAACTCTTCCAGGACATCGCGCTCAAGCTCTCGCCCCGCCTCGAGCTCGGCGAGGAGCTCGCCGCGAACTACTCCCCCAACGGCCGCGGCATCCGCATCCTCCCCAGCGGCCAGGTGCAGATCATCAACACCAATGTCACCAACTACACCGTCACCCTGAAGTCGTTCCTCCGCGGCAAGATCACCGAGACGCTCAGCCTTGCCCTGCGCTACGAGCGCGACTTCGACAACACCTACATGAACGGCAGCGAGAAGACCGACCAGCGCGTGACCACGACCGTCGGCTACTCCTTCTGAGTCTGGCCGAGCGCCCTCCCGCTCTCCGCGCCCAGCCTCCGCGCGCCGGGTGCCGTCGCGGACGACTCGGTTACCGCTCGCATCCCCGACTTTCGGGCACATGATTCCGCCGCGCGCCCTCCCGCCCGTGGCATCACCCAAACGCAAGCTCCCACCTCTGCCGCTCCAGCCCGCCGACTGGCCGGTGCTCGTCCGGCCCGGCAGCCGCGTCTTCCTCGGGTCCTACGCGGCCACCCCCCTGGCTCTCGTCGAATCGCTGCTCACCCGGTCGGACCGCCTCGTGGATGTCGAACTCGTCCACCTCCTCACGCTGGGCGAGGCGCCGTGGGTCGACCCGCGCTTCCACGGCCACGTCGACGCCAACGCCCTCTACCTCGGCCCGGGGCTCCAACAGGCGCTCGCCGTGGGGCAGGCCGACTACACGCCGTCCTACGCCTTCGAGATCCCCTCGCTCTTTCGCCAGCGTATCCTTGCATTGGATGTGGCGCTGGTCCAGGTCACCCCGCCCGACAAATCCGGCCGCTGCTCCCTCGGGGTCTCATGCGACATCACCCGCGCCGCCCTCGACACCGCCCCGCTGGTGATCGCCCAGGTCAATCCCCGGCTGCCGCGCACGGCCGGCGAGACGCTCGTCGACTGGCACCGGTTCGCCGCCGTGCTCGAGTCCCCCGCCGAACTGCCGGAGGCGCCCTATCCTGCGGCCGACGAGATCGACCACCGCATCGCCGCGCATGTCGCCATGCTCGTGGACGACGAGAGCACCCTGCGCATCGGATCCACGGCGCCGGCCGCCGCCATTGCCGCCGCGCTCCGGGAACACCGCGACCTCGGCATCCACTCCGACCGTCTCGGCGACGCCCTGCTCGCACTCCTCGAGTCGGGCGCGGTCACGAACAAACGCAAGGGCCGCCACCCCGGCGTGTCCGTCGTCTCGTATGCGGTCGGCTCCCGCAGGCTCTACGACCATGTCGACGGCAACCGGAAAATCGTCTTCCTCCCGAGTGATTACGTGAACCATCCCGCCACCATCGCGCTCAACCACCGCATGGTCGCCATCGCCGGGGCGCAACAGGTCGATCTCACCGGCCAGGTGGTCGACGACTCGATCGGCCACAAGTTCGTCGGCGGTTTCGGCGGACAGACCGACTTTCTTCGGGGCGCGGCACTCTGCCCCGACGGCCGCCCCATCGTGGCGTTGCGCAGCACCGCGCCCGACGGCTCCTCGCGCATCGTCACGGAGATCGTGCCCGGTTCCGGCATCGTCGCCTCCCGCGGGGACGTGCACTACGTGGTGACCGAATACGGCGTCGCCACACTACGGGGCCGCAGCATTCGCGAACGGGCGCTCGAGCTCGTCCAGATCGCGCACCCCGACCACCGGGCGGATCTGCTGGCGGTGGCACGGGCCCGCCGCTGGGTGCCGGTGCCCGACAAACCGGAAACGGCCCCCGCCCGCCTCGCCGACGAGTTGGCGCCGCGCAAACTCGAGCTGAAGGACGGGCGCTATGTCCTCCGCGCCCTCCAACCCTCGGACGAACGTCGGCTCCAGGAGTTCTTCTATTCGCACACGCAGGAGACGATCCAGTCGCGCTACGGCTACATGGTCAGCCGGATGAGCCGTGAACGCGCCTACGAGCTGGTGAATGTCGACCAGTCCCGCGACCTCGCCTTGGGCGTGCTTGAGGTACAGGGCCCGCGCGAGGTGATCCACGCCATCGGCCGGTACTACCTCGACCCCGACGGCCGGAGCGCCGAGGTGGCGTTCGTCACCCGCGAGAGCAAACGCCGGTGCGGCCTCGCGCGCGCCCTTTTCGAGCGCCTCCGAGCCGAAGCGAAGAACCGTGGGCTAGCCTCGCTGCACGCCCAGGTCGCGCCCGAGAACGCCGCCATGCTGGGCCTCTTCCAGAGCTACGCCCACCGCCTCTCGCGCATCGCCGGAACGAACGCCGTGCACGTCCAGATGCCGTTATAGGAACGGCGGCCGCGGGGTTTGCGCCACTGGCATGCGCATCCGCCTCGGCACCGGCCGCCGTACGACGTTGTTCGCCCGCTGCTCGCGAACCCACCGAACTCCGCAACGGTTGCGCCGCGTCGCGCCGCCCCGCGCGGAGAGATGAACCAACGACTCGCATCACTCGTACACCAGATGACGGTGCGGCCCGCGAACCGCATCCTGGAGATCGGCTGCGGTTCCGGCGTCGCCGCCGCCCTGATCTGCGAACAGCTCACGAACGGCTCGTACTTGGGGATCGATCGCTCGCCCGGCTCGATCGAGGCGGCGCGCAGGCGCGCCGCACCCTTCGTCGCCGCCGGCACGGCTCGGTTCCTTGTCGCCGCCTTCGAGTCCTTTGATCCTGGACCGCTCCGTTTCGACCTCATCGTCGCCATCCGGGTCCGCGCCTTCCACGTGGACCGGCGACGCTCGCGTTCGCTGGTCCGCCGCTGGCTCGCTCCGGGCGGACGTCTCTTCATCGAATACGATCCGCCGCCCCGCCGGTGAGCCTGCGCGGAGACACCCTACCGGTTTCGCCGCATCTCGAACGCCCCCGCTCCGTCGTGGGCATGCTCCCACGGCCGACCGATCGCCGTGTGCCCGAGCACGAACCCGGCACCGGCTTCGCTGGCGAGAAAGTCCTGGATCACCTCGGCGTTCTCTTCGGGCTCGAGACTGCAGGTCGAGTAGACGAGGCGGCCTCCCGGCCGTACGAAACGTGCGGCCGCCGTGAGCATGCGTCGCTGCACCTCCGCAAGCTGGGCGAAGTCGTCGGGCTTGAGCCTCCACTTGGCGTCGACGCGGTGCCGGATCACGCCGGTGTTCGAACAGGGCACGTCGATGAACACGCCGTCGAACTCCACCGGCAGGCCGCGGGCGCCGAGTTCGCCTCCCGTGAGCGCCAGCGCGTCGGCGCCGACCGGGATCACCTCGGTCCGGAGGCCGGCGGCACGCCAACGGGCGATGTTCTCCTCGAAGCGCTTCATCCGCCCGCCCGGCCGATCCACGGCGACGATACGACCGGCGCCCATGCGATCCGCCAGCTGGAGCGTCTTGCCGCCGGGGGCCGCGCAGAGCTCCAGCCAGGTCTCGCCCGCCACCGGCGCCGCGAGCGTCGGCGCCAACCGCGTCGCCGGATCCTGGAGATAGCAGTCGCCCGCCGCGAGCGCCGCCTGGATGTCGGCCCAGTGCCCGTGCGCAAGCCCGTGCCACTCCGGCCACTGCGTGGGCTCGAGCCCGGCGGGCGGCGGATGGGCGGCGCGCCAGCGCAGATGGACGCGGGCCGTCGACTGGTTCCACTCGAGCAGCTTCCGGGCAGCCTCGGGGCCGAACTCGTTCACCCAGCGTCTCACCAACCAAGTGGGATGGCTGAAGAACGACGCCAACTCCTCCGGCCCGGCGTCGGCGCCGGGAACCGGCGCGTCGCGCAACGCCGGGGCCGCGCGGCGCAGCACGGCGTTGACCAGCCGCGACTCCGGCTCGCTGAGCAGGCGTTTCGCCTGCTCGACGGCGTTGTCCACCACCACAGCCACCGCGGCCTCGGCATGCTCGATCAGCTCCGCGCCGGCGATTGCGAGCAGCGCGAGCAGCCGCACTCGCGGGGCGCGTTCGATCAACGGCCGGACCGCCTCGTCCACCCGCCGCCAGTGCCGCACCGCCGCGTAGAAGAGGTTCTGCGCCGGACCGCGGTCGGCCGCCCCGCCGGCGAGATCGCTCAACAGGTGATCGGCCCGCCCCTGCCCCTCCTTCCAGCCCGCGACCAACGCCACCGCGAGCGCCCACGTCTCCGCCGTCGAAGGCCCGCGGGAGGGTCGCGCCCGCCGGTCGGCGCCCTCTCGAAACGACGGTCGAACGCCGGCACGACGCTGTTGAGGCGGGAAATGGTGCGATGCAGACTCCATGGCGCGGGATGAGACACAGTTTGACATCGCCACGCAATAGCCGCCAAATCGTTCCCTTCCGCAATTCGACCAAGATTTTATGAACGCTGAAGCCGTCCTAGATTTGATCTCCCAAAAGCCCGACCTGAAGCCCTCGAGGGCCAAGCTCGAGGCGATGAAGTCCGGAGCGTACTGCGTCCACCGCAGCTGGGGCTTCGGCCGCATCAAGTCCTACGACGCCGCCAACCGGAAGCTCCTGATCGATTTCGAGGGCAAGCCGGGTCACCCGATGGACCCCGCCTTCTGCGTCAACACCCTCGAGATCCTCCCCGAGAAACACCTGCTCGTGCGCAAGCAGACCGAGGCCGCGACGATCCAGGACCTCATCGAGAACAACCCCGCGCAACTCGTCGTCGACGCGCTGCAGACGTACCCGAACAACGCCGCCACCGGGGTCGAGCTGGAGAACCTTTTCACGAGCGTCATCGGCCCGGACAAGTTCAAGCGCTGGTGGACCGGGGCGAAGAAGCAGCTCGCCGGCGACCCGCGCGTCGCCGTGCCCGCCAAACGCACCGAGGTCTTCGTCCTGCGGGACGAGCCGGTGAACGTCGAGGACGAGCTCGCCGAGCAGTTCAAGAACACCCGGTCCCCGCGCCGCCGTCTCCAGATCGCGGCCGAGCTCCTCGTCTCCGCGAAGAAGAAGGACCTCAAGCCCCTCGCCACCGACCTGCTCACCGATGTCGCCGCGATTGTGAAGGACACCCAGGGCCTCGAGCTTGCGGAGCGTCTCCACGGCGCCTGGGTCCGCAACGACCTCGCGTCCATCGCCGGGGAGGACTTCGCCGCCCTCGAGCCGAAGGTCGAGGAGATCGTCGCCAACGAGCGCGACCTGCCGACCATCGCCGAGAAGCTCCCGACCGGCTCCCACGTCCGGCTGCTCGAGCTCATCCATGCCGCGCACCCGACCGCGTGGAAGGAGATCGTGTTCAACCTGCTCAAGCTTAGCTCGGGCAAGTTCACCACCGAGTGCGTCAACTTCCTGATCGACCACGAGTCCGGCCCCGAGATCACCTCGACCTTCCAGCGCTGGCAGGTCGAGCAGAACCTCCGCGCGCCCGTGCTCCTCTGGATCGTCAAGAACCGCACGACCCGTAAGTTCTCCCGCCTGCTCAACGAGCTCATCGGGCCACGCCTGCTCACCGCGATCCTGTTCGCGATCGACTACGAGGCGCTGCAAACCGCCGGCGCCCGCCGCATGCCGCTTGCCGACATCCTCAGCGATGATGCCGAGCTCATCCCCGACCTGCTCTCGACCGCCGATCCCGAGACCGCGCGCGACCTGGCCAACACCCTGCTCCTCAACCAGGGCTTCGAGGAACTCACCAAGAAGTCCCTGCTCGCCCGCTTCATCAAGCTCTTCCCCGGCATCCAGTCGCTCGTGTCCAGCGACGAGGGAGACAAGGGCGAGGCGCTCCTCGTCTCCAAGGACAGCCACGACCGCAAGCGCGAGGAGTACGACACGATCGTCACCAAGAAGATTCCGGAGAACTCGAAGGCGATCGCCGCCGCGCGCGAGCACGGCGATCTGCGTGAAAACTCCGAATACAAGATGGCGAAGCAGGACCAGTCGCTGCTCCTCGCCCAGAAGGCCCAGCTCGAGCGCGAACTCGGCAACGCGCGCGTGACCGACTTCAAGGACACCTCCACCGAGGCCATCGGCGTGGGCTCCGTCGTCGATCTCCGCGATGTCGCCGCGAAGAAGCTGGTCACCTACTCGATCCTTGGCGCCTGGGACAGCGACCCCGAGCGCGGCATCATGTCCTACAAGACCCCGCTCGGCCAGGCCCTCCTGTCCAAGAAGGTCGGCGACGAGGTGAAGGTGAAGATCGGCGGCGAGGAACACACCTACGCCGTGCAGGCGATCCGCCGCTACGTCGACGCCAAGTAAGCCTCCGGCCCCGCGCCTGTGCTTTTCCCAGACGCCGCGCCCACCCTCGGGCGCGGCGTCTTTTTTTTGCCGGCCGGACCTGAGCGCGCATTCACGCGGGCCTTCGGGGATTGCCGGTCTCGCGGTCCGCGCGGAACCCCGCCTCCGCCCCCTGGGGGCAGACCCGCGGAGTCCCCGCGGTCCTGTACGAATGCCCCGCGGCGGCGGACCGCCCGTTCCCTACTCCAGCCCCAGTACCTGCCGGCCTTCGGTCGACATCATCTGCGGCGTCCACGCGGGATCCCAGACGATGTGCACCCTGGCCTCGGCGACTCCCGGCAACGCGGCGATCTTCGCCCGCACGTCTTCGGCAATCACCGGGCCCATGCCACAGCCCGGCGCAGTGAGCGTCATCTTCACCTCGACCACGCGACGGCCGTCGGGCGCCGTATCCACGGCCAGATCGTAGATGAGTCCGAGGTCCACGATGTTGAGCGGGATCTCCGGATCGAAACAGGTCTTGAGCGCCGCCCACACCGCCGGCTCGGAGAACTCCGCCGGAGGAGCGGCCTCCTTCCCCGCGGACTCGGCCCCGCCGAACCCCTTCAACGCAGCGACGTGCTCCGGCGCGATGCGGTACAGGGTGCCGCAGGCCCGCACTGTCACGCTGCCGCCGAGCGTCTGCGTGATGATCGCTGTCGTCCCGGCCGGCAGGACTGCGGGGGTGCCGGCGGGAACTTCCGCGACCGGGCAATCACGGATCAGAACGCTCTCCTTGTGCATGGTGGCGGCTCCGCTGTTCAGTTGATCTCCAGTTCCAGGGGCAGGCGGAGATAGACGCCGCGCGGATCGTTGAACTGCGAGAGCGCCCGCACCTCGTGCTTCACCCGGCGGGCCAGTTCGCCCGGCAGGCCGGAGCGCACCAGATCGTCGCTCGACTCCTCGAACAACTCCCGCAGCACCTCCCCGAACTCACGCTTGCCGGGGTACTCGCGCAGACCGAAATCCTTGCCCAGCTTCGCCTTCTCGGCGGCATACGCGATCGCCGTCTCCAACCCGCCGAACTCGTCGATCAGGCCGAGACGTTTGGCGTCGGTGCCCGACCAGACCCGGCCCTGCGCGATCTCGCGCACGACCGCGGCATCGAGCTTCCGCCCTTCGACCACGCGCTCGATGAACGCATCGTACAGCCAGTCGACCATCGACTGCACCGCCTGCAGTTCCTCCTCGGACTTCGGTCGCGAGATGGTGTCGGCATCGGCGAACCTGCCGGTCTTCACCACATCGTAGGAGATGCCGATCTTCTGGGAGAGCTCCTGCACGTTGAACATCATTCCGATCACGCCGATCGACCCGGTGATCGTGTTCGGCTCGGCGAAGATCCGGTCCGAATAGACGGAGATCCAGTAGCCGCCGGAGGCCGCCACCGAACCCATCGAGACCACGACCGGCTTCTCCTCCCGGAGCAGACGCAGTTCGCGCTGGATCACCTCGCTGGCGTTGGCGCTGCCCCCCGGGCTGTTCACCCGCAGGACGACCGCCTTCACGCTCTCGTCCTGCCGGAGCTCGCGCAGCTGCCGGGCGAAACGATCACCTCCGACTTCGCCCTCGTCCGCACCCTCGCCGTCCACGATCACGCCCTCGGCATAGACGACGGCGACCTGGTCCTTGCCCTTATGGGTCTTGGAGATCGTGTTCGCGTACGCGCGCAGGTTGATCTGCTTGAAGGTGCGATCGTCGGCGGACTTGGTGCGCTTCTTCAGGTCGGCGAGCACCTCGTCCCAGTACGCGGTCCGGTCCGCCAGACCGCTCTTCACGGCGACCTCGCCCATCAGCAGCCGCGGCTGCTCGATGAGGGCCTGCAGCTGCGCGGGAGTGAGGTTGCGCGCCTCGGCCGACTGGCCGCGGATGTCGCCCCACACGTCGTCGAGAAGCTTCTGCGTCGCCTCCCGCGCCTCGGGGCTGAGGTCCTTGCGCACCCACGTCTCCGCATAGCTTTTGTATTTGCCCGACCGTGTCACCTGCACGCCGACCCCGAGCTTCTCCAGGGTGCCTGCGAAGAACACCGGCTCCGAGGCGAGGCCGGGGATCCAGATGCCGCCAAACGGGTGCAGCACGACTTCCGAGGCGGCCGACATCAGGTAGTAGTCGCGGGTGTCCATGTTCTCCGCATACGCGATCACGTGTTTCCCGCCCGCCCGGAACTCCTGCAGGCCCTGCCGCAGCTCGCGCAACGCGGCGTAGCCGCTGCCGTAGTCCTGCGGCACGAGCGTGCCGGTGAGGAGCAACCCCTGGATCCGGTCGTCGTCGCGCGCCGCGCGGAGCGCCTCGAGCGCGAGCCGCAGCTGGAGGCGGTTGCCGTCGGCGCCGAGCAATCCCGCCAGCTTGCCGCCGCCTTCGAAGGGAGAGGGGGCGTCGGTGATGTTCGTATTCAGATCGAGCACGAGGAACGATCCCTTCTCCACGGTCTGCTGGGGTTGCTGCTGCCCGAGCGCCGCCATCATCATCATGCCGGCGAACATCAGGAAGAGCCCGCCGAAGACGAAGACCGCCAATGCCAGGAGCGTGCCGAAGAAACTCGCAAAAAACGACTTCATGTGGGGCCCGACCGTATGCGCGCCCCCGCCCCGGGCAACAGCCGAAAAGGACCAGCGGCGGTTGCGCGGGACGGGCGGCCGGGCGGACCTCCGCCCATCCCGCCGTTGCACCGGCCCGGGCCATGCGCATCTTCGGCGCCGCGATGCCCACCGAAGCCGCCTCCGCCACGCCCAAGGAACTGCTCACCACCAGCCGCAAGGCCCTCACGGTCAATCTCGACGCCGCGCTCTACGGCACCTTCGCCGAGATCGGCGCCGGCCAGGAGGTCGCCCGCCACTTCTTCCAGGTCGGCGGCGCCGCGGGCACCGTCGCGAAGACGATCTCCGCCTATGACATGGCGTTCAGCGATGCGATCTATGGCAAGGCGCCCCGCTATGTCTCGCGCGAGCGGCTCGCCACCATGCTCGACCATGAGTACGCGCTCCTGAGCGAACGCCTCGGCACCACCCGCGGCCCGACCACGCGTTTCTTCGTCTTCGCCGACACGGTCGCCGCCCGGAACTACAAGGGCACCAATGAATGCCACGGCTGGATGGGCGTGCGTTTCCAGGTCGCGCCCGGCGAGGCGCCCAACGACGTGATCATCCACGTGCGCATGTGGGACAAGGAGAACGTCCTCCAGCAACAGGCCCTGGGCATCATCGGCGTGAACCTGCTCTACGGGGTCGCGTACCTCCATCAGGACCCGCGCGCCCTCGTCGCTTCGTTGGCCGACAACCTCGGCATCGAACGCATCGAGGTCGACATGGTGCAGTTCTCCGGGCCCGCCTTCGCCCATGTCGACAACCGCCTGCTCTCGCTCTTCCTCGTCGAGTACGGGCTCACCAACGCCGTTCTTCTCAGCCCCGCCGGCGCCGTCCTCCAGCCCTCCGAGGTGCTGCGCAGGAAGTCCGTGCTCGTCGAGCGCGGGAGCTTCCGCCCCGTCACCAACGTGAATCTCGACATGCTGCGTTGCGCGGGCGAGCAGTTCGCCCGCGATCCCGCCGTCGCCGCCTCGAATACGATCATCCTCGCCGAGCTCACCATCCACAACCTGCGCGCCTCCGGCACGCTTGACCCGGCGGACTTCCTGGCCCGCGCCGACCTGCTCGGCGCCGTCGGCTTGCACGTGCTCGTGTCCAACTATTCGGTCTTCTTCCGCCTCACCCAATACTTCCGCCGCTACACCGCGGAGCCCATCGGCGTCGTGCTCGGCATCAACACCCTGCTCGATGTGCTCGACGAGAAGTACTATGAGAACCTCCCGGGCGGCATCCTCGAGTCGATCGGGCGGCTGTTCCGCCAGGCCGTGCGCCTGTACGTCTACCCCATGCACCGGGAGGCGCTCGCGGCGTACTGCGAGCCGCCCGTGCTCGACCACAGCGACATCTATACGGCCGCCACCCTCCGGGTCGCCGCGCACCTCCGCCATCTCTACGCCCACCTGCTGGAGAATCGCCATGTCGTCGGCGTGGACAACTACGACCCCGTCGCGCTCGCCATCCCCTCGCGCGACATCGTGCGCCGCATCCAGAATTCCGATCCCGGCTGGGACCTGCTCGTGCCGCCGGAGGCCGTCGCGCTCATCCGGCAGCGCCACCTCTTCGGCTGCACGGATTGAGAACCGCCGCGGCGCGCCCGCGCCGCATCCGGGTTTGCCGCGCCGCCGACACACCGTTTGATTCCCTCGATGCCCGTGCCGCCCCCTCCCCTCGCCCGCCTCCGCGGCCTGGTGAAACACTACGGCACCACCACCGCCGTCGACGGTTTCGACCTCTCCGTCGGCTCCGGCGAGATCGTGGGCCTCCTCGGGCGAAACGGCGCCGGAAAGACCACCGTGCTCGAATGCCTGCTCGGCCTCCGCGCTCCCGATGCCGGCGAGGTCGAGCTCGTCGGATCCACGGGACGGCAACGGCCGCGCGCAACGCTCCGCCAGGTCGGTGCGCTGCTCCAGCCATCCGCCCTCCAGGACCGGATCACACCGCGCGAGGCGCTCCGCTTCCACCTCGCCGCGCACGCGGTCTCCACCCCGGCCGAGCCCCTGCTGCAGCGCCTCGGTCTCCTCGAGAAGGCCGACACCCCCTTCGCCAACCTGTCGACCGGGCAACGCCAACGGCTCGCGCTCGCCCTGGCGCTCGCCCACCGCCCGGTGCTGCTCGTGCTCGACGAGCCGGCCAGCGGCCTCGATCCGCGATCGCGCCAGGTGTTGCATGAGCTCCTGCAGGAGCATCGCGCCTCCGGCGGCGGCGTCCTGCTGAGCACGCACGACCTCGACGAGGCGGAGCGCCTCTGCGACCGGGTGGTCGTGGTCCACCGCGGCCGGTCCATCGCCGCGGCGCCGCCCGCCGCGCTCGTAGCCGCCTCCGGCGGCGAGACCAGAATCCGTTTCTCAACGACACGCCCGCTCCCGGCGCCGGTGCTCCTCGCGCTCGGGGCCTCGGGCGTGCCGCGCGCCGGCCCGCCGGGCGACGACGTGCCGGCGACCCACGAACTGGTGGTGCGCGACGCCGCCGCCGCGCTCGCGCGGCTCACCCAGGCGGTGCAGGCCGACAGCAACGAGCTCGTCGCA
>JAEZSJ010000393.1 GCA_023443985.1 Verrucomicrobiota bacterium
GTCGTGGCTGATGAACACGAGCGTGCCCTCGTACTGCTTGAGCGCGTGGACGAGCGCGTCGATCGACGCGATGTCGAGGTGCGTCGTGGGCTCGTCCATCAGCAGGAAGTTCGGCGGATCGACGAGCAGGCGGGCGAGCGCGAGGCGCGATTTCTCGCCGCCGGAGAGCACGCCGACCGGCTTGAAGACGTCGTCCTTCCGGAAGAGGAACGCCGCGAGGATCGTGCGCGCGCGCTGCTCGGTGAGCTGGTTCTGCTCGGTGCGCAGCTCCATCACGTTCTCGAGCACGTTCGCCTTCGGGTTGAGATTGTCGCCGCGATTCTGCGCGAAGTAGCCGGCCACGACGCTGCTGCCCAGCTCGCGCGTGCCGCCCTGGATCGGGATCACGCCGGCGAGGATCTTGAGGAGCGTGGACTTGCCCGCGCCGTTGGGGCCGACCAGCACGATGCGCTGGCCGCGCTCGCCCTGGAAATTGAGATCGCGATACACGACGTGGTCGCCGTACGCCTGCTGCACGTGCTCGAGCGTGACGACCTTCAGCCCCGAGCGCGGCGGCTGCGGGAAACGGAAGTTCACGCGCTTGAGCTCCTCGACCGGCTCCTCGACCGCCTCCTCCTTGATGCGCTCGATCTGCTTCTCCTTCGACTTCGCGCGCGAGGCCATCGAGGCCTTCGCGCCGAAACGGTCGACGAACTTCTGCAGGTGCGCGATCTCGCGCTGCTGGTTCTTGAACTGCGCGAGCTGCTGCGCCTTGCGCGCCTCCTTCTCGTGGAGGAAATCGTCGTAGTTGCCCGTGTAGCGATGGAGCGTGCCGCCGCGCAGCTCGAGCATGCCGTTGCAGAGCGCATTCAGGAACGCACGGTCGTGCGAGATCACGAGCAGGCCGCCCGGGTAGCGCGTGAGGTAGTCCTGGAACCAGAGCAGCGCCTCGAGATCGAGATGGTTGGTCGGCTCGTCGAGCAGGAGCAGCGCGGGCTCGCTCACGAGCAGCCGCGCGAGATGCGCGCGCATCACCCAGCCGCCGGAAAACGTCTTCGCGGGCTTGAGGTGGTCCTCCTCGCGGAAACCGAGGCCGGCGAGGATCTTCTTCGCGCGCGGCTCGAGCGTCCAATCGATGTCGTAGTCGTCGTCGTTCTCGGGGACGAGTTTCTTGCCGCTCGTGGCGAGGTGCAGGATCGTCTCGTCGCCGGCGGGCGCGCTCTCCTGCGGCAGGTAGCCGAAGTCGGCGCCGCGTTCCCAGGTGATCGTGCCCTCGTCGGGCGACTCCTCGCCGAGGATGAGGTTGAACAGCGTGGTCTTGCCCGCACCGTTCGCGCCCACCAGGCCGAAGCGGTCCGTGCGCGCCACAAACAGCGAGACCTCCGAGAAGAGTTCGCGTGTGCCGTAGGACTTCGAGATGTCGGCGATCGTGAGCATGGAAGCCGTCCACCAAACGCGAGCCCGCGGGGCGGCGTCAAGCAACGGTCGTCCCCGGCCGCCGCGGAGGCCGCCCACAGACCCGCCGCGCGCGGTGTGTTTCCCACCTGTCTTTGTGCATAACGTCCCTAGCGCCCACGCCGGCTTGCGGGGATACTGTGGGGCACACGCCACCCTCATCATGCGCCGCACATCCCGCCCCTCGCCGCTGCTCTCCACCGCCCTCGTTCTCGTCTCGCTCGCCATGCCCGCCCGCCTCGCCGCCACCACGCCCGCGCCCCTCCGCCCCGCCTCCGCCGAGCAGCAGCGGGCCGCCGACCTGGGCGACGGCCGCTTTCTCAACCCGGTCCTCGCCGGCGACCATCCCGACCCCTCGGTCCTCAAGGAGGGCGACGACTACTACCTCGTCTGCTCCTCGTTCGAGAGCACGCCCGGCCTGCTGGTCTGGCACTCCCGCGACCTGGTGAACTGGGCACCGCTCGGCCCGGCGTTGCGCACGCCGGTCGGCTCCGTCTGGGCGCCGGACCTGTGCAAGCAGGACGGCCGCTACTACATCTACTTCCCCGCGCTCAGCGCAAACGGGCTCACCAACATGGTCGTGCACGCCGATTCCCCGCGCGGCCCGTGGAGCGATCCCGTCGACCTCAGGACCGGCAACATCGACCCGGGCCACATCGTCGACGAGCACGGGAAACGGTTCCTCTTCTTCAGCGCCGGCTTCATGGCGCCGCTCAGCGACGACGGCCTCTCGCTCGCCGGCCCGCAGCAGAAGGTCTACGACGGCTGGAAGTATCCAGAGGAGTGGGACGTCGAGGTCTTCGCGCAGGAGGGACCGAAGATGCTCCGCCGTGGCGACTACTACTACATGGTCCTCGCCGAAGGCGGCACCGCCGGCCCCGCCACCAGCCATATGGTCATCATGGCGCGCTCCAAGAGCCTCGCGGGCCCGTGGGAAAACTCCCCCTACAACCCGATCGTGCGCACGACCTCCGCCGCCGAGAAATGGTGGTCGCGCGGCCATGCGACGCTCGTCGAGGGCCCCGACCGCCGGCAGTGGTACCTCGTCTACCACGCCTACGAGAACGGCCACTACAATCTCGGCCGCCAGACGTTGCTCGAACCCGTCGAGTGGACGGCCGACGGCTGGGTGAAAGCCGTCGGAGCCGATGTCGCCGCGCCGCTCCCGAAACCCGCCGGCGGCGCCGCCGTGCCGCACGGCTTCGCCTACTCCGACGACTTCTCCACCGACAAGATCGGCGTGCAATGGGCGCTCTTCCGCTCCGCCACCAAGGACGTCCGCGACACGGCCCGCGTCGAAAACGGCGCACTCGTGCTCCAGGCCCGCGGCAACACGCCGAAGGATGGCACGGTCCTCTCCTTCGTCACCGGCGACCATGACTACGAGCTGCAGGTCGAGGTCGAGTGCGACGCCGGCGCCGGCGCCGGCCTGCTGGTGTTCTACAGCGAGAAACTCTTCGCCGGCCTCGGCGTTTCCGACACCGCGCTGCTCGAGTACCGCAAAGGCGACACCTCGAGCTTCGCCCGCCCCGCGCAGCTCGGCCGCCGCTTCTTCCTGCGCCTGCGCAACGCCCGCAACGTCGTCACCACCTGGTACAGCGCCGACGGCCAGGACTGGGTCCGCCACTGGATGCAGGTCGAGGTCTCCGGCTACCACCACAACGTCGCCGACGGCTTCCTCAGTCTCCGCCCGACGCTGCACGCCGCCGGCAGCGGCGCGGTGCGCTTCCGCAACTTTCAATACCGGGTCCTCGCGCCGTAGGTGGCACCCTCTCCCGTAGGCCAGGGCGCCGACCTGGCCTCTCCCACCTGGAACGGCTCAACGAAACCGAATCGCTCAGTCCGTTCACCTGTGGAGCGGCTCGCCAGCGCAGCTCTCATCCGCGACACCGCCTGAAACCGAAAGCGACCCGATGCCGCTTCGTGAGAGCGCGGCAATCCGACCGCAACCGAGCTTGGTTCAGCCGCCCCCGCGCCTAGGCTCCGTCCCCGCCCGATGAGAGCACCGCTCCAGTCACTCCAGTGGCACACCGCGAAGGCCCTGCACCAGGTCCAGCTGCTGTCCTGCGACTTCGCTGTATTCACCCGCTGGAGCATCCCGGACCTGCGCGCGCCGTTCTGGCGGCTGTTCTGGCACGACGGGCCCGGGGCGTTCCTTGAGCGCGACGGGAAACGTCGCGCGATCGCCCCCCGGCGTTTCGTGCTGATCCCGCCGCACACGCCGCTCGCCTGCGGCAACACCGCGCCGTTCGGCCAACTCTTCCTGCACTTCCGGCTCGAACCCGGCCTCGCCGAGCGCCGCAGCGAAGCCTATTTCGCGCCGCCCGACACCGCCCTCGACCGCCTCGCCGTCGCCCTCCGCCGGTCGCTGCAGACCGACGCCACCACCCTCGACGTCTCGCTGCGCGCCCAGGCGCTGCTCTCGCTGGTGTTGCTCACCGTCCCCGAATCCCACTGGGCGCCACGTTGGGAGGACGCGCGCATCACCGCCGCCGCCGCCACGATCCGCGGCGCGTACCCGCGCAGACTTGCCAACGCGCAGCTTGCGCACGACGCCGGGCTGCACCCCGGCGCGTTCATCCGCCTGTTCCGGCAGACCACCGGCCACACGCCCGGCGGGTTCCTCGCCAACCTCCGTCTCGAGGAGGCTTGCGTGCTGCTCCACTACAGCGACCTCTCGATCGACGAGGTCGCCGCGAAGACCGGTTTCCCCGACCGCGGCTACTTCTCACGCCAGTTCGCCGCCCGCATCGGCATCCCGCCCGCCCGCTACCGCAAGCTGGTGAACTCCGACAACCGCCTGCGGCGGTAAGGCACCTCGCGGCGCCCGCGCAGTCCGGCCGAGGTGCCACGTCCGGCGTTGTCGTTTCGTGCATCGAGCGACCGGGCCGGCGCCGTGGAGACACGGGGCCACGCCCGCGCCACCGGGCTGCCCCACCAACTTCAGGAGACGCTTCGTCACGAGCTTCTGGATGGGAACCTCGGCCGACCCCGTGGTCCGCAAAAACGCCACGTTCACACGTCCGATGGCCCGCTGGGCGCGGAGATCGGGACGGCGCCCGCTGTTTCCGCTAGTAGTGCCCACCGCCCGCCAACCGCGACGAATCCGCTGTTTCAACACAGCGGCTCGCAGCCGTACCCGCATCGACGGATCCCAACCAACTGAAAGAGAATGAAACGATTACTGTTCCTCCTGGTATCCGTGCTCACCTGCCTGGTGAGCGCACCGGACGCGTTCGCCGCGACCTGCTCCCACAACTGGAAGCGGGAGAGCTACGAGCTGGCCCACCCGCACTACTACTATCAGCGCTGCACGAAATGTAACCTCACCCGGCGAGAGTCCTCCACCTACGGCAAGCTTTCCAGCTGCTCGACCTGCAACCCGCCCCACACGCACAGCTACTCCACCCGGAAGTCCTCCCTCATCATCATCGATCCGTCGTGCACGGACACGGGCGACGCGCTCGACACCATGGCGTGTTCCTGCGGCGCCACCACCGAGGTCTCACGCAAGATCCCCGCGAAGGGACACAGCTGGAGCCGCGCGGGCTACGAGTCCGCCCATCCGCATTATTATTACGAACGCTGCTCTCGTTGCAGTGCCACCCGCCGGGAGTCATCCACCTACTCCGGCAAGGCCTCCGGCTGCACCACCTGCAACCCGCCGCACACACACAACTACTCCACCCGGAAGTCCTCCCTCATCATCATCGATCCGTCGTGCACGGACACGGGCGACGCCCTCGACACCATGGCGTGTTCCTGCGGCGCCACCACCGAGGTCTCACGCAAGCTCCCCGCGAAGGGACACAACTGGAGCCGCGCGGGCTACGAAGCCGCCCATCCGCATTATTATTACGAACGCTGTTCCCGTTGCAGTGCCACCCGCCGGGAATCATCCACCTACTCAGGCAAGGCCTCCGGCTGCACAACCTGCAACCCGCCGCACACACACAACTACTCCACCCGTAAGTCATCCCTCATCATCATCGATCCGTCGTGCACGGACACGGGCGACGCCCTCGACAC
>JAEZSJ010000438.1 GCA_023443985.1 Verrucomicrobiota bacterium
CCGCAGGTGTACCCGCCGCTCAAGCACCCCGATTTCATCGCGCTCCGCCCCGAGGGCAAGCTGCGCCAGATCAAGATCGGCGACTCCGGCGGCTCCGCGAAGGAGAACACCATGCGCGGCTTCCTCGGGCGCATCGATCTCACGCCCCAGGTGGGTCGCCACAAGGTCGGCGTCGTCTACGAGGCGGACCGGATGAACGCCGCCACCTCGAACGCGTTTCTCAAGACCCTGGAGGAGCCGCCGCGCGACACCACGCTCATCCTGATCACGACGCACCCATACTCCCTGCTTCCCACGATCCTCAGCCGCTGTCTGCGTTTCCGGCTTCCCACCGCCGCGGCCCAGGTCTCGCACCCCGATCTCGCCCCCTGGCTGGAACTCCACCGCGGCTGGCTGCGCCAGCTCACCGAGGGCGTGGCGGACAAGAAGGGCGCCGCCGCGCAGGTATTCACGCTTTACGCACTCATCGCCCGCTTTGAACGCATCCTCGACGAGACCGCCGCCACGACGCTCAAGCACGAGACGGCCGCGACGAAGGAGACGATGACCGACGACGAACTCGAGGCGCTCGAGACGGGCATCGCCGTGGGCGTGCGTCAGTCGCTGCTCTCCGAGATCGAGCACGCCACGCGTGCCTTCGTCGCCGCCCAGCCGGAGGGCGCCGCGCAACTCCGGGCGCCCCTCGTCGCCGCGATCCGCAAGCTCGAGGAATGCGCCGGCCTGCTCCGCGCCAACCTCAGCACCACCGCCGCCTTGGAGGAGTTCTTCCTCACCTCGCTGCGGCTCTGGGCCCAGGTCGGCATCGTCCGCCGCGCCGCCGCCGCGGCGTGACCCGTGGTGCGGCGCTTCAGCCCGCACCGTGCGACTCCGCGTTCGCATCCGACTCCGCTTCTCCAATCCGCCGGCGCGGGCTGAAGCACCGCGCCACGCCGCTCCGCCCCAATCGGAAATCGGCAATCCGAGATCGAAAACCGGAACGGCCCCGCCCTACTTCGCCGTCGCTGCAACGGGCGCCGTTTCGGCGAACTTGATCACCTCGCCGAGTTTCTTGCCGGTGATTCTCCGATACGCCTTCTCGACCGTGCGCATCCGCACTTTCGCCCGCGGTGTCTTCGCCACCTCCTGGAGGAGCTTCGGCAACACGTTCTCGCCGTCGCGCCGCACCATTTCGAACACCGCCCGCGTGGCGAAGGCGTAATGGGCCTTCGTGATCATGGTCTCACTCTCCTCCTCCTTCGAGACCTCGACTGCGCGCCAACGCTTCAGATCGATCTCCGACTGCTGCCCGGCGTAACGAGAAATCTGTGACTCAAGATCGTAGGCTTGCTTCGCCACGGCCTCACCGCACCGGTCGCGCACCACTTTCCACGCGACGTAGTTGGCCACCCCGTCGCAAAGCCAGCGCCGATCCGCGCTGCCGATGTAGTTCTCCACCAGACCCACTTCGGCGACCTCGTGCAGGATGGTGTGCAGCACCGGCGGATTGCGCGTCGCGACGGGTTTCCCCCGCTCAAGAATGCTGCCGAGCACCGAGAAACACTTCTTTGCTGTCTCCTTGGGCGGTTCCGTGGAGTTCGTCTCGGTGAGCACGATCGGCCAGGGAAAGGCTTTGACCCCGCGAAAGTGCGCGAAAGCCGCGGGCCAGAGCTCCTCGGGTCGGAATGTTCGTTCCGCCGGCTGCAGGGGTTGCGGTCGGCCGTCCTTCCCGAAGGTGACGGACGCCGTGAGATCGACCACCCCGTCGGGGCCCGGCTTGTAGTGGAAGGAATGAACCAGCTTCGCGGACTCGTACTTTTGTGCCGCGTCCTTCTGGTCCGGCTTCAGTTTGAACTCCGCATTGAAGCTGTAGCTGCCCTCCTTGGTCTGCGGGTCCCACGTGAATCCCTCGACGGATTCACCCGCCTCCAGCCGGCGTGTGAGCTCCGCCTTGTCCCAGACTTGGACCTCGCGGCAACGCGCGAGGGCGAGCATGGCCACCGGGGCGATATCCTGGATCCATTCGAGCCCCTCGTAATAGCGAAGCATCGTGTCGTAGACGCGCCCCTGGAGAGCGGTCGGGGCCTGAAGGCCGATCTCGGCAGCCACTGCCCGGATGATCTCATCCCGATGTGCCACCAAGTCCTTCGCGCTCCCCGGCAGCACCACCGGCTCGCTGCCACTCAACAAGCGCTCGTCGCACTCCTGCGCCTGGGCCCGCCACGCCGGCAGCTCGGCAAACACCGCCTCCACATACGCCTCCTGCCCGGCCGAGTACTCGACCTGGAATCCGTCGCGCTCGTCCACCAGTCGCCCGGTGCGAGTCGGATGCGGCTGAACTGCGGCAGAAAGCGAGGCGTCGAGGAGCACACCCATTGCGCACCCGCAGAGCAGAAGAGAAAGCAGCTTCATGCCCCGCGAGGCTCGCCGGGCGAATCCATCATCTCAAGTCGCATCTACGCCCCGTAGGTCGCGCCTTCAGGCCGACCCGGCCGGTGCGATTCGCGCGCGCGACGCGAGCACAGCGCCGAACGGGGCGGGCTGAAGCCACGCCCCACCCTCCGCCTAATCGCCGTTCGGCACTCCGCAAACAACCTGAAATGCTCAGTCGGAACCACAGAAGGCAACGAAGAGAACGAAGGATGGACGACTTGAATGAACCCGTTCAGTGGCGCGGCCTTCACCTGGACGGTGAAATGAGTTTCCGATGACAGGTAGGCACCGATTTCGCTTCGGGAGCACCTTTGCTTCCTTCGTTACCTTCTGTCGTCTGCCGAATTCAGGATCACAGAAACTCCCGCACCACCGCCACGAATGCCTCGCGCTGCTCGATGTGCGGATTGTGGCCGCTCTCCGGCACGGTCACGATCCGCGCCTGCGGAAAACGCGCCGCGATCTCCGGCCGGTCCTCCTCGCGCACGTGCCGCGAGTAGCCGCCGATCACGAACAGCGTCGGCCCTTCGTAGCGATCGGCTGGCGACAGCGAGGTGCGCGCGATCTCGTCGAGTTCGGCATGGAGCGCGGGCACGTTGATCCGCCACTGGAAACGCCCGTCCTCGGCGCGTTCGAGGTTGGTGGTGAGGAATTTGACCATCGCCCAGTCCTTCACGACTGCCGAGAGCTGCGTCTCCGCCTCGCCCCGCGACGCGAGCGCCTCCGGCTCGATCGCCAGCATCGCTTCGAGGATCGCCTTGAACTTCGAGGCATTGTAGTCGCGCGGCGCGATGTCGACCGACACCAACCGCTCCACTCGCTCGGGGTGGTGGCAGGCGAGCGCCATCGCGACCTTGCCCCCCATGCTATGGCCCATCAGCGCGGCACGCTCGATCTTCTGCGCATCCAGCCAGCGCAGCACGTCCGCCTCCATCGTGGCGAAATCGTGATCCTCGGCGTGCGGCGACATGCCATGGTTGCGCAGGTCGAGCGCGAGCACGTGCCGCTGCGCGCTGAGCTCCGCGCCGACCGTCTGCCAGTTGCGCGAGGAACCGAGCAGCCCGTGGATGACCACCAGGGGCGGTTTCCCGGCCCCGCCGAAATCACGATGGAAGAGCGCGAGCATGGCGATTCCTCACTGGCCTGCGGTGACCGGCTTCCGAGTACGCTGCGCGACCCAACGCCCGTATTCCGGGGATCCGCGGAACTCGGCATACTCGGCCGCCGCGGCGATCGCCTGGTCCATGTCGAATCCCGGGTAGTTCGTCTCGAGCTCGGAGAGCAGCGCGGCGACACCCGCGTGGTTCTTCGCATCGAGTTCGGTCTGGAGCAGCGCGTTGTAGGCGCTCGACTGGGTGGGATCGGCCGCCAGGCATCGCCGCGCGGCCGCGCGGGCCTCGGGGAAACGCCGCGCCAGCCGAAGCATCGTCGCCTCGAGGAGATCGAGGTGCGGATCGTCACCCGTGTAGGCCCGAAGTCGCCCGAGGCTCTTCAGCCCACCGTCGTAGTCTTGCCGCAGAAACGCTCCGTCGATCCCGACCAATCCCAGCGAAGGATCACCCGGGAAATGCGACTCCCACTCCCGGATCACCTCGAGATAGGCTGCCTGGTCGCCCTTTTGCGCAACCAGCAGACGCATCGCGAGGATCGGTTTCATTGCTCGCAGCTCCTGCGGGAGAGTGTCGAGAAGCGCCTGGGCGCCGGCGATGTCGCCCGTCTGCAGCTTCTGTTGCACGGCGGTGATCTTCGGCAGATTCTTCATGTACTCACCCTCGCCGCGAGTCAGGCGCTCGAGAAAACCGGCGTTCTCCTCGGCGACCGCGGGCAGGAGCAGCCGCCGCATCGTCTCCGACATCAACTCGCCGGTGAGACAGACGTGCGTATCCACCCATTTCAGCCGCCCGCTGGCCCGCCGGGCCACCACATAGGCGTGGTAGTTCATGCCGCCATCCTGGGTCATCAGCCGAACGAGCGGACGCAGCTCGCCATCGACCTTCAGCACGCGCAGGAAGCGCGCCTTTCCGAAACCGCCAAACGCCCGCAGCATGCTCTCGCGGGCGCTGCTCGCGATGCCGCCGGCCACGCCGCGGCGGAAATCGTCCTTCATCTCGATCCCCGCCAGGGTGCGAGCCGCCAGGGCGTAGGGATCCAACAGATCCACCACGGCGGACGCGGTGCCGCCGTTCACCGCGCGCGCAATCTCCTCGCCGAAGGCCGCGCATTCCTCCTCCGAGGGCGCCGCCTGCTCGGACCGCGCCACGGGCTCCGGGGCCCCCGCCAGCACCGGTGCGCCGCGCAGCACGCCGGCCCACGCCAGGCTGCACGCGAGCAACGCCCCGAGGCGGTTTCGAAGACGTGGAACCCCGCGAGGAGAAGTCGTCATGAGGGCAACAGAACCCGCGCCTCCCGCCCGCGCCAAGCCCCGAGTGCACACTACGGTTCCGGCTGCTCCGCGTCCGCCTGCAACAGCCGCGCCACCCGTTGCGCAAGGTCGGCGGGCTTGAAGGGCTTCGCGAGGATCTCGCAACCGTTCGCCAACGACTCCTGCGCATAGCCGGACATGAAGAGCACCCGCAGACCGGGTCGCTGCCGGCGCAGCTCGGCGTGGAGCTCCCGGCCGTTGCGACCCGGCATGACCATGTCCGAGATCAGGAGGTCGATCGAACCGGCCTGCGCCGCCGCGATCGTCTGAGCCTCCTCGGCCGAGGCGGCGGCGAGCACGGTGTATCCGAGGCATTCCAACACCCGCACGACGAGCAGCCGCACCTCCTCCTGGTCCTCGGCGACCAGCAGCGTGCCCGTCCCCCGCGGCAACGACACGGGATCCGACACCACCGGCGCCGCCGCCGGTCGCGTTGCCACCTCGAGCGGGAGCTCGACGGTGAACTCCGTGCCCTGCCCCGGCGCGCTGCGGAAGCGGAGCGAGCCGTTGTGCTGCTGGATGATCCCGTACGCGGTCGCCAAGCCCAGGCCGGTTCCGCGGCCGGGCTCCTTGGTGGTGAAGAACGGCTCGAACAACCGCGCCTGCGTCGCCTCGTCCATCCCGATGCCGGTGTCGCGGACGCGCAGCACCGCCACCGGCGCGGGCGCCGCCGCCGGGTCGGCGGGGACGGTGGTCGCCTCCTCGGTCGTGATCGTGAGCGCCCCGCCGTCGGGCATGGCGTCCTGCGCGTTGAGCACGAGGTTCATCAACGCCTGCTCGAGCTGGCCGTTGTCACCCCGGATCGAGAGGGGCTGCGGCGCCAGCACCAACTCAAGGGCGATGTTCTCGCGCAGGACCCGCCGCAGCATCCGTTCGAGCGCCCGCACCGTCTCGTTGAGGTCGACCGGCGTCAGGGCGATCGTCTGCCGCCGCGCAAACGCCAGCAGCTGGCGCACGAGTTCGCGGGCCCGCTCGGCCGAACGCACGATCTGCCCGAGGTCCGCGCTCCGGGGATCCTCCGGCGGGAACTCGGCCCGTAGCAGCTCAGCGTATCCGACGATAGGTGTCAGCATGTTGTTGAAATCGTGCGCGACGCCGCCCGCGAGTCGGCCGATCGACTCCATCCGGCGGGTCTGCGCCAGTTCGGTCTCGAGGCGGCGGCGTTCCGCCTCGGTGCGCCGGCGCTCGGTGATGTCGCGCACGACCGCCACGCACATCTCGCGGCCGCCCCAGGTCGCCCGGCGCAACGAGATCTCGACCTCGAACTCGGTGTCGTCGAGCGGTCGCCGCGCCCGCCATTCGAAGAGCCGGTCGTCGGGGCTTCGGCGCAGCTCGTCCAGCATCGCGGGGATGCGCTCGCGCTGCGGGCCCGGCACCGAGTAGTCGGCGATGGAGAACTCCAGCGCCCGTTCGCGGGGCACCCGGTAGAGCGCCAGCATCGGATCGTTCACGGCCTCGACCCGCCCGGCGAAATCGTGGATCAGGATCGCGTCGTGCGTGCTGTTGAAGACCGCCCGCAGCTTCGCCTCGGACTCCTTCAGCTCCGCCAGGCGCCGCTGCAGTTCCGGATAGTAGCTCTTGCGGGAGGATTGCTCACCCAGGCCGATGATGCTGTCGCGCCACTGCGCCCAGCGCTCGCCACGGGTCGTCTCGTCGTCGGCGTTCATCCGGGGATCACAGGGACTCGCGCAGGATCGCCTCGAGGTCGGCGATCCCGGGCTGCCGCGGGTTGGTGACGTTGCAGGGATCCTGGATCGCTTTGCGGGCGAGCGTGGGCACGTCGGCTTCGCGCAGGCCGCGGTCGCGCAGGGTGCCGGTGATGCCGAGCGCCTCGCGTTGTTCGTGGAGATGGGCACAGAGCTTGCGCCGCGATTCGGCCGCGGTCCGGCCCCGGAAGTCGAGCCCGAGCGCCTCGCCCACTTGCGCATAGCGCTCCGCGGCGCTGGGATGGTTGAAGTCCACCACGGACTCCAGCAGCAGGGCGTTGCACTCACCGTGCGGCAGGTCGAGGTGCCCGCCGAGACTGTGCGCCAGCGCATGGACACAGCCGAGGCTCGCGTTGGAGAACGCCAGTCCGGCCTCGAGGCTCGCGAGCATCACGCCCCCGCGCGCCGGGAGATCGCCCGCGTCGCGCACGGCCGGGATGAGATGCCGCCGGATCAGGCGCAGGGCCTCGAGGGCGTGGAGATCCGTCAATGGACTGGCCGCGTTCGACACCGCCGCCTCGATCGCATGCACCATCGCGTCCACGCCGGTGCAGGCGGTCGTGTACGGGTCGAGGGTCGCCAACGTCCCGGGATCGACGAGCGACACGTCCGGCACGAGGGCCTTGCTCACGATCGCGACCTTCACCCGCTCACGGGTGTCGGTCACGATGGCGAACTGCGACACGTCGGCCGCCGAGCCGCAGGTCGTCGGCACACACGCCAACGGCGGCATCGGCGTCGGCACGCGGTCCACGCCGACGAAGTCGAGGATCTCGCCGCCGTTGGTGGCGACGATGCCGATGCCCTTGGCGGCGTCGATCACGCTGCCGCCCCCGACCGCCACGATGAAATCGCAGTCTCCCGCGCGGAACGCCCCGACCCCCGCCATCACCTCGTGGTCGCGGGGGTTGGAGGACACGCCGGAAAACCCCACGACCGCGATGCCTTCGTCGCGCAACGCGCGTTCCGCCTCCTCGGCGAGCCCGGCCTTCACCACACCGGCATCGCTCACCAGCAGGGCGCGCCCCGCTCCCAGGTTGCGGGCGTAGCGGCCGACGAGTTTCCGTGCGTCGATGCCGAAGACGAACTCAGGGGCCACGAATTTCCGGAGCTCCCAAGGGGCGCTTGTGTTCATGAGGTGGGGAAATGGCGAGGCGGG